>NZ_JACVTV010000030.1:0-41205 GCF_016624625.1 Stenotrophomonas sp. S41
CTGTGACCCCTACCATGTCAAGGTAGTGCTCTACCGCTGAGCTAACCGCCCATCTTGTTCGTGCCGCCCGAAGGCTGGCCTTGCTACGTAAAAACCCGGCGCCAGGGCCGGGCTTTTCAGGTCACGACAGCCCCTCTGGAAGGGACTTCGTGGTGGGCGGTACAGGGTTCGAACCTGTGACCCCTACCATGTCAAGGTAGTGCTCTACCGCTGAGCTAACCGCCCGTTTTGCTTCTGCATCTCCGCGATTGCGTCGGTGCAGGCCGCGTATATTACGGATGCCGACAGGTAAGCGCAACACTTTTGTGAAGATTGCCGCGCTACCGTGTTCAGCCGAGGCTGGCCTCCTTCAGCTGCCGGATCTGGTCACGCACGCGGGCGGCATCTTCGAACTCCAGATCCTTGGCGTGCTGGTACATCTGCTGCTCCAGCGCCTTGAGCCGGGTGGCCAGCTGGGCCGGCGACATCGACCGGTAATCGGCCGCATCCTCGGCCACCGCCCTGCCCTTGCCTTTGCCCTTGCGGGACTCCTTCTCCGCAGCATCCGAGCGCGCGCCTTCCAGCACGTCCACGATCGGCCGGGCCACCGAACGCGGCACGATGCCGTGCTCCTGGTTGTACTCGACCTGCTTGGCGCGGCGGCGGTCGGTCTCGTCGATCGCCGCCTGCATCGAGCGGGTGATCTTGTCCGCATACAGGATGGCCTTGCCGCGCACGTTGCGGGCGGCGCGGCCGATGGTCTGGATCAGCGAACCGGTCGAACGCAGGAAACCTTCCTTGTCCGCATCCAGGATCGCCACCAGCGACACCTCCGGCATGTCCAGGCCTTCGCGCAGCAGGTTGATGCCCACCAGCACGTCGAACTTGCCCAGGCGCAGGTCGCGGATGATCTCCACGCGCTCCACCGTGTCCACGTCCGAATGCAGGTAGCGCACGCGGATGCCGTGTTCGGTCAGGTACTCGGTGAGGTTCTCGGCCATGCGCTTGGTCAGCGTGGTGACCAGCACGCGGTCACCGGCCTTGATGCGTTCGTTGGCCTCGCTCATCAGGTCGTCGACCTGGGTGCCGACCGGGCGGATTTCCACCACCGGATCGATCAGGCCGGTCGGGCGCACCACCAGCTCGGTGATGTCATCACCGGTCTCGCGGTACTCATACGGGCCCGGCGTGGCGGACACGTAGATCGCACGCGGGCAGCGCGCCTCCCATTCCTCGAAACGCAGCGGACGGTTGTCCAGCGCCGACGGCAGGCGGAAGCCGAACTCGACCAGGGTTTCCTTGCGCGAGCGGTCGCCCTTGAACATCGCGCCGATCTGCGGAATGGTCACGTGCGATTCGTCGATGACCAGCAGCGCGTCCGGCGGCAGGTAGTCGAACAGGGTCGGTGGCGGCTCGCCGGCATTCTTGCCGGTCAGGTGCCGCGAGTAGTTCTCGATGCCGTTGCAGAAACCAACCTCGGCCATCATCTCGATGTCGAACTGGGTGCGCTGGGCCAGGCGCTGCGCCTCGACCAGCTTGTTCTCCGCGTACAGCTGCTCCAGGCGCTCCTTCAGCTCCACCTTGATGGTCTCCACGGCGGCCAGCACGCGTTCGCGCGTGGTCGCGTAGTGGGTCTTCGGGTAGACGGTGAAGCGCTGCATGTTGCGGATCGTCTCGCCGGTGAGCGGATCGAACATGGTGATCTTCTCGACCTCGCCATCGAACAGTTCGATGCGCAGGGCCTCGCTGTCCGATTCAGCCGGGAACACGTCGATCACTTCGCCACGCACGCGGAACGTACCGCGCTGCAGCTCGTACTCGTTACGCGTGTACTGCAGCTGGGTCAGGTGGTTGATCAGGTCGCGCTGCTCGATGCGCTCGCCCTTGGACAGGATCAGGCGCAGCGACAGATAGTCTTCCGGCGCACCCAGGCCGTAGATGGCCGACACGGTGGCCACCACGATCGCATCCGGGCGCGACAGCAGCGTCTTGGTCGCCGCCAGCCGCATCTGCTCGATGTGCTCGTTGATCGAACTGTCCTTCTCGATGAAGGTGTCCGACGACGGCACGTAGGCTTCGGGCTGGTAGTAATCGTAGTAGCTGACGAAGTACTCCACCGCGTTGTGCGGGAAGAACGCCTTGAATTCACCATACAGCTGCGCGGCCAGCGTCTTGTTCGGCGCCATGATCAGCGTCGGCTTCTGCACGTTCTGGATGACGTTGGCGATGGTGTAGGTCTTGCCCGAACCGGTCACGCCCAGCAGGGTCTGCTTGGCGATGCCCGCTTCGAAATTATCGGTCAGCTTCGCGATCGCGTTGGGCTGGTCGCCCGCCGGTGAATACGGCGAGACGAGTTGAAAACTGTCGCTCATGGTATTGCCAGGTCCCGGGAATGATGATTATAGCGGCCGGTTTGGTGACGGCCGGTTGAAGCAGGTTCTGATCCAGAGAGGGAAAAAGTCCGATGGCGCCAGCCTGCGTCCGGGCGGAGCCTGAAGGTATCGTCCCCAGGGATCTGCCATGAACGCCTGCCGCGCCCCCGGCTACAGCCTCATCGAACTGATGGTTGCGATCGCCGTACTGGCCCTCCTGGCCGGCCTGGTGCTGGCACCGCACACACGCCTGTTCGACGCGCTTCGTGCGGACATGCTCCGCATGCAGCTGCACGCAGCGCTGAACGAGGCACGCAGCACAGCACTGAGCCGTCGGCGGGCAGTCATTGCCTGCCCCAGCGAGGATGGATACCAGTGCGGACAGGACTGGAGCCGCGGATGGCTCCTGCGCCTGGAGCAGCCGCGACCGGGCGATCCAGACTCAGCAGCCGTGCTGACGTACCGCGACCTGGACAGCCATCCTTCGCTGAAGGCATTCAGTACCCACGGGCGGCCCCAGATCGTCTTCCGCCAGACCGGACGCAGCGCGGGAAGCAATGCACGGATCAGCATCTGCGTGCGCATCGAGCAGCGGGCTGAAGTCATCGTCAGCAATACCGGTCGCGTACGGTCGCTTCGCAACGCACAACCAGCCCCCTGCTGAATTGCCATGGCAGCAGACGCAGAAAAGCAGAAGCCGCGATTTCTCGCGGCTTCTGCAGGATCTGGCGCCCGAAGTTGGACTCGAACCAACGACCCCCTGATTAACAGTCAAGTGCTCTAACCGGCTGAGCTATTCGGGCGGGGAGGCGCATTCTAGTAGGTGCAGCACGCGGATGCAACACCCCGCTTCGACATCACCAGCAGCCTGCGACCGTACTGGCGTTGGGCGTCTTCACATTGGCCTGGTTGACGGTCAGCGTGCCGCACTTGTCCTTGGTCTGCGAACCCTGCGGCGTCGCGGTGAGGGTGAACGTCCCCTGCGCGGCCACGATGGCGATCGAGTAATTCGCCGTGCCACCTTCGCGCGGCGACTGGATGGTGGTCGTGCCGTTGCTGAAACGGAAATTGCCGTACGTATTGTTGGTCGTGTGCGAGCGCTCTGCCATCTGCGCGTACTCCACCAGATCCGCCTTCGCCTGTGCCCGGCGCGACTTGCGGATCTGTTCGGCATATGACGGGTACGCCACGGCCGCCAGGATGGCAACCACCGCAACGACGATCATCAGCTCGATCAGGGTAAAGCCGCGCATCTTGCCCATCGCCCGGATTGCTTTCAGTGACATCGCAGGAATCTCCGTTACTGGATCTGACGCCAGGACTGGCGGCCGCAGGGATAAGGCACATACAGCGGCTGCGCGCCCGAGACGTTCACCACCATCGTACAACCCGCACCCGGGGGAACGGTGGGCACACCCGTGCCGTCATTCGGATTGATCGGCGGCTGCAGTCGCGGCACCACCGAAACGCCGACGTCCTTGATCGGAGCGGTGCCGGGGGAGTTGAGCGCCATGGCCGCCGTGCCACTCGCGGCGGAAGCACCCGTCGGCGAGCCGACACGCACACCTGCCAAGGCACCCGCTCCGGTACGGGGGTTGAGGCCGAACAGCCAGTTCGCACCGGACGTGCTGCAGCCGCTGGTGACCTCCACCGGCGCGTAGGTCGGCATGAAGAGAATGCCCGACGCCAGTTCCGGATAACCGACAGCGCGCTCGCCTGCAGGCAGGTCGATGTACCAGCCCGACGAAATGGTCGGTGCGGTGCCGGGCAACAGGGTGCGGGAACCGCTGGACGTCACGACCGAGTTCGGCCTCAGGTTTGCACGGGTCAGCGTCGCTGTGACGACACCATTGACCGTGTCGTTGATGCCGTAAATGCTCTGGATCTGGGTCGCGGAAATCGGCAGCGTGTCATCGTTGAAGGAGAAGCTGCCGGTGCCGAACATCACCAGAACACCACCGCTCTCACCCGAAGCGACCTGCAGGCCACCGGTGATCGGCTGACGATAGGTCTGCCCGCTCTGCACGAACGTGCCCGTCGTGAAGACCGGGACGCTCACCGACGTCGCGGTGGAGGTGAGATCGAACTTCCACACGGCGCCCTTGAGGTCCGCTGCATAGACGGTATCGGCGTAGCCGTCGCGCACGCGCAGGGGCTGGTTGGTCGTCGGGTCCAGGGTCAGGTTGTTGACCCGGTCCACGACCACGATGTTGCCCAGGCCGTTGCGGCCGGCAATCGTCGAATTGGTCTCGCCCGCTTCGATCATGCGGATGGTGGGCGTGCCCGTACCGATGTCGACGACAAACAGTACGGCCTTGCCACTGCTGCTCGAATAGCCATTGCCGAAGATGGCCTTCCAGCTGACGGTGCCGTCCGCAGCACGCACCGGCACGATGACCGGCTTGCCGAGCACATGGCCGATGTTGGCGCGCACGGTGGCATCGCCGGAAAGATCGTTGATCTCCCACAGGCGACTGGTCGCAGCAAAGCTGCCCGGCGTGGTGACATCCAGGGCGAAGACACCGCGACCACCCGCACCCGTGGAGCCGACCAGCGTCGTGTGCCAGGAAGTGCCGTAATACGTGTCGCCGACGGTCAACGGGCCATCGACGAAGTACTTGTGCACGAACGGCTGTGCATTTTTCTTGGTCGGGTCGTACGGCAGCAGCAGGTTGCCCATGTGCCCGTACGACGTCGCCGGGATGTAGCCGAACAGCTCGCGGCCACCGTTGCCGCCGATGTCGCCTGCGGCATTCATGCCACCGTCGAAGGCATGCAGCATGCCGTCGTTGGCGCCGGCATACACGACGTAGCGGTTGTTGTTGCGCTTGGTCGTCAGGTAGGCGGTGTAGCTGGTACCCAGCGGGCTGCCCAGCGCGCGATAACCGAAGTCATCCACCGGCGCACTGATCACCGGCGTCGAATTGACGATATCGCCGAGCACCGTGGTGCGGTCACGCAGCCGACCGTTGTTGCGCACCTCGCCGGTAACCTCGCCCAGCAGGTAGTTCGCCGCGCTGGTTGCATCGGCACCCAGCGCGGTCAGGCTGGATTCGGTGCAGATCGACAGGGCCGGGTACAGACTGCTTGACAGGTTGCACAGCCCAGCCAGGGTGATGGTGTTGCCGCCGAACTTGCGGACGCTGCTGCCATCATTGAAGAACACGTTGCGCGCCGATGGCGTCGGCATCTGTCCACTGGCTTCCCACATCGTGCTGTACTGGGCCTCGCGCGTCGTTGTATTCACCGACACGCTGCTGGCGGTGAGCCTGCTGTACCAGTCCGTGCCGTTGTTCTGCACGTCGTAGACGGGCGTGACGGTCAGCGAGCCGGTACCGATACGGGCACCACTGAGGGCGAAGGTACCCGACGGTGACTGGCCGGCACCGACGGCCGACAGCACGCGCCGCATCGCCTCGGTCACGTCGGAGGGCGTCTTGGCGTTGATGAACTCGCCACGGCTGTTGATGGCCGCGTGCCACAGTTCGTCGATCACTCGACCGTCATCGTCGCTCAGCGGATCGCCGTTGGCGTTCCAGTTGGGCGCGTTGGCATAGGGATCAGCCGTCGCCGCCTGGTTCACTTCGTAGATCAGGCCCTGCGCACCCAGGGTCACACCGTAGAAGTTCATGTGCAGGTTGGTCTGGCAGTCCAGCCGCTTCCAGTTGGGCGTCGAGGCGTCGAGCGTGCTGCACTGGTCGGGCACGGGCACCAGCCCGGCCGGGAAGCTGCCGCCGGTACGCAACGGCGTCGACGAACCTGCGTAGTAGGACGCGGCGATGTCGGCGATGGTGTTGCTGTAGCTGTCGGCGAACGGCAGGGTGGGGAAGGAGGCGCCCCCTCCCCCATCGACGTTGCCATAGTTGCCGGCCGAGTTGTTCACGTTGGTGTAGCCGTCGGTGAACAGCATGCCGCCGTTCTTCTGGCACGCACGGATGACGGGCGCGCCGCTGTCGGTGCGGCGGAACTGCTCACCCATGAACGCGACTGCCTGGCGATTGGGCGTACCACCGTTGGGCTTGAGCCTGTAGATCTGCCCGAACAGATCCGCGCGCTGGGTAGCAACGTCGTACATCGTCACGTCGCTTCGGTTGTTGATGGTGAAGTAGCCCACGCGCATGTTCTCCACGCCCACCATGGCATGCGAGGAAGAACCCACCATCGACAGGATGCGGTTGCGGTGATACTGGAACCAGTTCGCGAAGTTGCGCTGGGCGGCAGCCAGCTGCGCGGTGTTCGTGCCGTAGTTCTCCGGCAGGATCTGGTACCGGCGCATGTTGCAGTTCGGGCCACACGCGTTGTTGATCACCGGCCGGTTCAGATCGCTCGTCAGGTAGCCCGCCGGCGCAGCCTGGTCGGCCGGCAGGTAGAACGTCGCCGGCACATAGGCGATCTGCACGGTGCAGTCCGCGCGCACGGCCACGTCGGCCAGCAGGGTGACCCACAGGTTGAGCGAACTGCCCAGGCCGTTGGACTGGTTGCTGTTGCAGCTGCGTCCATTGGAACGGTAACGGGTGCCGGCCGGAATGGTCATGCCGTTGAGAAACTGGAATGCCTCGCCGTTGACCTGGCGGAAGGACAGATCGTAGACCGTCGTATAGCCGGTGTTGAAGTCGCTGCCGTAGATGGTGGGATCACGCGGATCGGTTCGCGCCGCAGTGAACGATGCATTGGGCCACAGGATGTTGTTGGCCGAATCGCGCTGCGACAGGCTCCAGGGCTCGTACGTCACGTCCGGGTTGTAGTAGCCCGCGTTGTAGGTCGGCGAGCGGGCAAAACCGAACGCATCGATCGGCGGAATGGCGCGACCCGGCGAGTAGGACGTATTGAAGTTCGAATGCGGGAACAGGTACAGGTAGCAGTCGGTGGAATTGTTGCCGCATGCATCGCCGACGTTGTAGAACACGCCCGCCGAGCTGAAGAAGCTGCTGCCGTTCCACTGCATGCGGCCGTCGCCGCCCTTGAAGATCCGCTCGAAGGTCATCGAGTTGGAATCGTCCACCGCCATGATGAAAGCCGGCTGGATGGACGTGGTGTTGTTCAGCGGCGCCTGCGCGAGGTCACCCTGCGCCTGGGCGGCCAGCAGGCTGTAGGCAAAATAGCCACCCAGGCCGAGCACGGCGAACGCGGATGCGGCGATTATCCGGGAAGTGCGACGGGACATGCCGGCGGCCTCAGAGCTTGAAGATGGAGTCGACCGATGCCGTGGACGAGGAGTCCGTCGGGGTATCGGTGGCGAACGTTGTGATCTGGTAGATCGGCGTGACCGGATCCAGCGGCTTGCCCATGGACAGCGAGCCACCACCGATGACGCAGGTGTCGATGCGGCGCACGTTCACCGCTTCACGCGTGGTCAGCGGGCGGGCGCGGGTCCAGGCCACGGGATCGAACGCAATGTCACAGTTGTCCTGGATATCGGTGCCGACCAGCGGTGCATCGCTGGCGAGCGTGGTGCGGTTGGCAACCGCCTCGACCGCGCGCTCGCTGCGCCGCGTCACGCCCTCGGCGTTCTGGAAGGCAACGTTGGTCGCGAAGTAATTGGAGGCCATCTTTTCCTGCATGCCCGCCACCTGCATGCCGGCGATGCCGATCAACGCAAGCAGGATCAGCATGATCAGCGCCACGTACAACACGGCACCGCGCTGCCTGCGGGGCATTGGACGGATGCGGGTTCGAGCGTTCATGGCATCAATTCCCGAAGAGGCGGTTGCGCAGGGCAATCGTGGATTCGTACGCGGCGCGATAACGGCCATCGCCGGCGGTGGCAGGTGCGAAGCCAACGCCCAGCATGCGCGGGTAATTCGCAGCCAAAGTCGGCGCCTCGGCCTGCGAAGACAGTGGACTGCGCGCCAGGATGCCTACCTGTACCTGGCCGACCCGGCGCCACTGGTTGGCGGCGGCCGCGTTGGCATCGGTGGTGACGCCGCTGGCGGTGGCCACCGTGGTGATGTTGCCGGTGGGCGGCGCGGTCGCACTGATGATGCTGGTGCTGTCAAGGCCGAACAGCAGCTGCATGTTCTCGATGCCTTCCACCAGTTCTTCCGCAGCGGTGTAGCCATTGCCGCCATCAGAGCGTGCGCGCATGAGCGCCGGCTCGCCCGTCGCCCCCGAAGTGCCGACGAAGTACACCACCGACTCTGCCCGGTAGATCATGGTCTGGCCCGTGGGCTGCACGGTGTAGCGGCTCAGGTTGGACCCGCTCGCCGTGACCTTGCCGGCCGCGTAGGTCCCCTTGAATACATTCACGTGGCTGCAGTCGGCCACGCCGAACAGGTTCGGCGCAGCCACGCCACCCTCGGCCAACCTCGCGCCTGCCGCGGCATCGAAACCGACCACGCTGTTGGAGCTGGGCGCCAGGGTGGTGACCGGCACGCCCTCGGGTGCCAGGTAGCGCAGCACGAGGATGTCGCTGCCGGGGCGTGGATTGAGCCCGGAGATGGCCGTCGGCAGGCCCGTGGGCGCCGACCAGGAACCGCCCAGGGTCAAGTTGGTGCCCGGGCCCGTGCCACCGGCCTCATAGCCCTGGATGCTGACGCTGAAATCGAGCGGATGACCCGAGCCGGTGGCTGCACCGGTCTCGATGGTCGGGTCACCTTCGCCCTTGATGAAGTGCGCCTGGTCGTTCACGCAGCCGAAATGGCCCGCCATGCGGATGTCCCGCTGCAGGAATTCCAGGGCGAAGCGGCCGTTTTCCTGGGCCCGTGCATTGCCTTCCGCAAGGCGGGACGCAGTGCGCGAGGCGAGAAACACCTGCACGACGCCCAGCATCAGGACCAGGCCGATGACCATGGCGACCATCATTTCGATCAGCGACAGGCCCGCAGCATTGCGGCGCGACGGCATGCGGGGGCTCATAGCTGCGACACCAGGGTGAAGGTGGTCCGTGCATCGGGATTCTGGGGATCCCAGCGCTGGTCGCCCCAGGCGATGCCGACGGTCACCTGCCCGTTGGCGTTCAACACCGTGGCGCTGGCGCCTTCGCCGAGCGACTGCACGACCTGGCACTGCCAGCGGGTGATGTTGCTGCTCACGCCCTGGTCAGCACCCAGCACGCGTGTGCAGGAACTGGTCTTGATCGAATTGGCTGCGAACGACGCGCCCGTGTACCAGCCCGCCTGATAGCGGTTGCTGCGCATCTGGTCCAGCAGGTCGTACGCCAGGTTGGTCGCCTGCGTGCGGTAATTGGAGCTCTGCACGAAGCGCACGTTCATCGTCTGCAGCATGGCGAAGCCCAGCAGGCCGAAGCCCAGCACGAGGATGGCGATCAGGACTTCCAGCAGGCTGAAGCCGGTCTGGGCCCGCGGGAACGAGGGAGTGCGACGGCTCATTGGCAGGCAGCCTTGGTCGAGGTGATCTGGCCTGCCGCGTTGACGGTCAGGGTACGGCGCAGGGCATCGCTGCCACACTTGACCGACTGCAGGACGATGGCCTGGCTGGCGGCCGCCCGGCGGCGACCGCGATTGTCGAAGGCGACGACGGCAGCAGGACCGGTGACGGTGACCGAATCGGGCGTGATCGCCACGAAACGCAGCACGGTTTCACCACTGCCCATGGCGCCGTCACCATCCACGTCGGCCCAGGCCAGCATCCCGGACGCCCATGCGCCGTCACAGCTGGTCCCGTTGGAGCTGCCGCAGACGCCGCCGCCACGCTTGTTGCGGACGCCTTCGCTGCGGGCGATCGAGAGCAGGCCGGTGACCTCGTTACCCGCCGAGGCGATGCGGTTGGAGCGGATCGTGCTCTGGAAGCTGGGCAGCGCGATGGTGCCCAGGATGGCGACCACGGCAATCGTGACCATCAACTCGACCAGCGTGAAGCCCGTGGACCGGCGCAGTGACATGGAACGCTCCCCAGCGTGTTGGTGGCCACGATGGCGCACCCGGGTGCCGCGGGCAAGCGGCGGCAGGATGAACGGTCAGAACTGGGCGACGGGCGTCAAAGCGTTGACACGCCCTGCCCTTCCCGCAGGCTTTGGATGGGGTCGGAGCCCCTTCGGGGGTCCGACCCCGGGCGGCCTGGCAGGCCGCCCCGGCCGGTCAGGCCAGCACCTGGTAGCAGGGCTGGTATTCGCCGGAGATCTTCATCCGGCGCTGCTCGACGAAGGCGCGCAGCAGCGCGTCCAGGGCCTGCATCATGTCGGCGTCGCCATGGATCTGGAACGGCCCGAACTCCTCGATGCGGCGCATGCCGTCTTCCTTCACGTTGCCGGCCACGATGCCGGAGAACGCCCGCCGCAGGTCGGCCGCCAGCGCATGCGGTGCACGGCCGTGGTGCAGGTCCAGCGCAGCCATCGCCTCGTGGGTCGGCACGAACGGCTGCTGGTACTCCCACGGGATCTCGATGGACCAGTTGAAGAAGAACGAATCCTTCTGCGCCAGGCGGTGCTCGCGCACCTGCTTGATGCCGCTGGCCATCTTGCGGGCCACCGCCACCGGGTCACCGATGATGATCTCGTAGCGCTCGGCCGCGGCATCGCCCAGGGTCAGGCGGATGAAGCGGTCGATCTGCTCGAAGTACGGCGCGGCCACGGTCGGGCCGGTCAGGATCAGCGGGAACGGCAGGTCCTTGTTCTCCTCACGCAGCAGGATGCCGAGCAGGTACAGGATCTCTTCTGCCGTGCCGACGCCACCGGCGAACACGATGATGCCGTGGCCGATGCGGACGAAGGCCTCAAGGCGCTTCTCGATGTCCGGCATGATGACCAGGTGGTTGACGATCGGGTTCGGCGACTCGGCGGCGATGATGCCCGGCTCGGTCAGGCCGATGTAGCGGGTGACCGTCTTGCGCTGCTTGGCATGGGCGATCGTGGCGCCCTTCATCGGGCCCTTCATCGCGCCCGGGCCGCAGCCGGTGCAGATGTCCAGGCCGCGCAGGCCCAGCTCGTAGCCGACCTGCTTGGTGTACAGGTACTCGTCGCGGCCGATCGAGTGGCCGCCCCAGCAGACCACCAGGTTCGGGTCGCCCGGGTTCAGGATGCGCGCGTTGCGCAGCAGGCCGAACACCGCGTTGGTGATGCCTTCCGAGGATTCCAGCTCGGCCGCGTAGGCCGGGCCCATCTCGATGGCCATGTAGGCCAGGTCGCGGACCACCGCGAACAGCAGTTCGGCCACGCCGCGGATGATCTCGCCGTCGACGAAGGCCATCGCCGGGGCGTTGACCAGGTCGATGCGCACGCCGCGATCCTGCTGCGCCACCTGGATGTCGAAATCAGGGTAGAGATCACGCGCCGCGCGCGGATCGTCCGAGGCACTGCCGCTGGTCAGCACCGCCAGCGCGCAGCGGCGCAGCAGCTCGTGCATGCCGCCACCGGAGGCATCGCGCAGGCGCGCGACCTCGGCCCGCGACAGCACATCCAGCCCACCGCGCGGGTAGATCCGCGCATCCTGCACCGGCAGCGCGCGGGCTGCCTTTTCGTTCGTCGTCATATCCAACTTTTCGCTTCCTTCAAGGTTTCCGACTGTACTGCCGCCCCCTTAAAAAGCAAAACGGCCGGGAAACCCGACCGTTGGATATGTGCTGCCCGCATTCGCCGTTCCGGGACCGCCAGGCGGCGTAGTTCGCCGCGCACGAGAGGGGATGCTACGCCCCCGCCCGCATGCCCGCAAGGACTTTCGCCTGAACGGAAAACGGCCGGGTTTCCCCGGCCGTTTCCGTGTGCAGCAACTACGTCAGTTCATCAGAACTGGTAGCGGAAGCCCAGCTGCACCGACCACTGCGACACGCCGACGTCGAAGCCGTCTGCGTCGTTGTTGGCCACGACCGGGGCATCCGCATTGCGGAAGTTGTACACGTACTTGCCGTCCTGGATGCCCTGCAGGGTTGCGACGCGGGCATCAGCAAAGAAGCCGTAGTCGTAGATGTTGCCCCACTTCTTGTTCAGCATGTTGCCGACGTTCTGGATGTCGATCCACACTTCCGACTTGTGGCCCTTCATGAAGCCCGGCAGCTGCTGGCTGACACGGATATCGAAGGTATTGATCCAGCCGGTACGGAAGCCGTTGGCCGGAGCATAGCTGCCTGCGTACTTCGCCAGCTGCGGGTTGGCAGCCAGCCATTCGTAGAACGACTTCTCCATCGCCGCATTCGGGGTGAACTTGCCGGTGACCCTGTCGACGTCACCGAACAGCACTTCACCCGCCTTCGGCACGTAGAACAGGTCGTTGGCCGAGCGGCTGTCGCCGTTGGCATCGTTCACGAAGACGTAGCTGTACGGACGGCCGCTACGGCCTTCGTACACCAGGCCGATCTTGGTTTCGTAATCGCCGAAGAACTTGTGCTTCCAGTTCAGCGAGCCCGACACACGGTCACGGATCTGGTAGCGCGAGGTGTTCTCGGTTTCGCTGTTGGCGTTGAAGGCGTACTGGTAGCCCCAGCCCGAGCTGGCGGTGGAGCTGGTCAGCGAACCGACTTCGGTCGCGTCGGTGTAGGTGTAGCCCAGGTTCCAGGACCAGTCGCTGCCTTCCGACCACGGCTTGCTCAGCGACGCGGTGAACTGCGAAGTGCGGCCCTTGTCGGTGTTGGCAATTTCGTACACCGAGTCGTAGGCGCGGTTACGGCCGGCGCGTGCGTCGTCGTTGATCCACAGGAAGTTGTTGCGCGAGGTCGCGTAGTACAGATCACGGCCGTCCGGACCCACCTGCTGCACCGGACCCAGGTTCAGGTTCTTGTAGTACAGCGCGTCCTTGACCTTGGTGACCAGCAGTTCGGCCGAGGCCACGATGCCATTCCACGGCAGCTCATGGTCGAAGGCCAGGTTGGCCTTGTAGACCGACGGCATGTTGAAGTCACTGCCGACGAAGTTGACGTTCTGGCGGTTCGAGCCGGGGGTGGTCGGGACCGGCTGGCCATCCTTGTTCGGGCTGAACTGCAGCGTCGGGTCGTTGCGGGTGTAGGAATAGACCGAGTTGTTGAAGCCGGTCGCCGAGTAGCTGTTGCTCAGCCACACCTGCGGGGCATCACCCTGGAACAGGCCCACGCCGCCGCGCAGCTGGGTCGGACGCTCGGTGTCGAAGGTGTAGTTGAAGCCGAAGCGCGGCTGGACCAGGAACTTGTTGCTCAGGACCTTGCTGTTGTCGTTGCCGAAGAAGGCCGACGCCGTGGCGTTGTAGGCCGGGGCCGGGCTGGTGTCGGCACGGTCAGCACGCACGCCCATGGTCAGGGTCAGGTTGCTGTTGACATACCAGGTGTCCTGCACGAACAGGGCCAGGTTGCTGAACTTGTAGTCAGCCGGAATCGAACCCGGGGTGCGTTCCGGGTTGTAGTTGTAGCTGCTCCAGCGGCCAGCGGCGAAATTGTCCAGGCCGTAGAAGGTGTAGGCACCCCAGGAGTTGGAGCCGAAGTAGTTGTAGATGTCGTTGGTGTCGTACGACGCACCGAACTTGACGTCGTGGTCACCCAGGGTCCAGGTGGCGGCGGCGTAGTAGTTCCATGCTTTGGTCTGCAGGATGTTGTCCTGCGAGTTGACTTCGGTACCGAGGTACAGCGAGTCACCCGTCGGCGCAGTCTCGGTGCCGCCGAAGAAGACGCGGATGCTCGGTGCGTCGGTCGACACGTTGCGGATCGCCGAGTACTCGCGATACGAAGCCTTCAACTCGGTCGAGAAGTTGTCGCTCCAGTCGCTGAACAGCTGGGCAACGTAGCTCTCGTTGGTCTTGTCATGCTGGTACCAGTACGAGCTCAGCGAGACCGTGCTGCTGCTCATGCCGTTGATGCGCAGCTTGCTCTGGTCGATCTTGCTGTAGCGGAAGTTGGCGCGGTGGTTGTCGCTGATGTTCCAGTCCAGCTTCAGCGCGTACTCTTCCATCTCGGTGTCGCCGTTGCTTTCCAGGCCACCGGCGTTGATGCCGTAGCCCTGCGCGATCTGCTGCGCACGGGTGACATCAGCCATGGTGATCGTCGCATTGGCCTTGCCCAGCGCGGTGCCGCTCAGGTCGGCGCCCGGCGCGGCCTGCTTGAACTTCTCGTAGTTGGCGAAGAAGAACAGCTTGTCCTTGACGATCGGGCCGCCCACGGTCATGCCGTAGGTTTCTTCCTTGGTGAAGCCCTTGAACGGCTGGCCTTCCGGGTTGTCACCGAACCAGTCGCCGTCACGGTAGGTGCCGTAGACCGAACCGTGGAATTCGTTGGTACCGGACTTGGTCACCGCGTTGACGGTGGCACCAGCGGCGGCAGCGATGCTGACGTCGTAGTTGGACAGGTTGATGTCCAGCGCTTCGATGGCTTCCATCGCGACCGGCTGGCGGCGGGTCGGCATGTTGTTGCCTTCCAGGCCGAAGGTGTCGCTGGCCGAGACGCCGTCGATGTTGATCGAGTTGAAGCGCGGGTTCTGGCCACCGGCCGAGATCGAGCCCGAAGCGCGGTCGATGAAGGTCACGCGCGGGTCAAGGCGCATCAGATCCTGGATGTTGCCGCCGATGGACGGCGCAACTTCGATCTGCTGCTGGCTGAGGTTGGTGCCCGAGCCCATCTTGGTGGCGCTGAACACTTCCGAGCCGCCGCCGACGGCGGTGACCTGCACGGTGTCCAGGTTGGTGGCAGCAGCCAGGTCACCGGCCAGGGTGGCGTTGATGGTGCCGGTCTGGTTCACGCCCAGGTAGACGCCATCTTCGGTCTTGGTGCCTTCACCCGGCTTGGTGATGGTGATCGAGTACGGACCACCCACGCGCAGGCCGCGGGCGTTGTAGCGACCGGCCGCATCAGTGGTGGCACGCGAAACGGTGCCCGACTCGGTGTGGGTGATGGTGACTTCAGCGCCGGCGACGGGCTGGCCGGCGCGGGAGATCACCTGGCCGCCGACACCGGCAGAGGTGCTCTGGGCGAAGGCGGGAGCGGCGGCGAGTGCAGCCACGAGACCAAGGGTAAGCTTGGACATCCGGAGTGGGTGGGTCATTTTTCGGTAGCCTCGATGCGAGTTGGCGATGGCGGAAAAAAAGCGCATCCAACCAGCCTTGCGGGCGGCTGACTGGACATTTATCTGGGGTTCCCTACCGTGAACGGCAGCTGCCGCAACGGTTAACACTAGATTAACACGCTACGCCATCATTGTGACGGTTGTGCGACAAGCGGCACCGGATCGCAACGAGATCGTGACGGAACCTTCATTCCGTCTTATCGTCCAGCTAACTGGCGACAGTAGTGTGACTGGCGTCAAGTACCTGCCCGCGCCACGGAGCACCGGCGGCTGAAAGCAGCGCAACGGCCGCAGCGGCGGCGTTTTCCGGCCCTTGGGCGGCCGGATCCTGGTCAACTGAATAGGCGCGGGCCCGCAGTGCGGTGCGCAATGGGCCCGGATACAGGCCACTGACCCGGACGGGGGTACGGCCCAATTCATCGTGCAGGCTGGCAATCAGTCCCCGCAGTCCGTGCTGGGCCACGCCATAGCCGCCCCAGTAGGCCTGCCCCACCCTTTCAGGGGCATCGACGGCGAACACCATCGCCGCATCATCGCGCTGCTTGAGCAGCGGCAGGCAGGCCTGGGCCAGCCACGCCGGAGCAGTCAGGGTGACGTGCACGGCGCGGGCGAAACTGGCCGGGTCGGCCAGCTCGAAGGGGGTCAGGCCGGGAAAATGCGCGGCGCAGACCAGCAGGCCGTCCAGCCGCCCCAGCTCACGCTGCAGGGCCTGGGCCAGTTCGGCATAGTCATCGGGGCCGGCACCTTCCAGGTCCAGCGGATACAGCAGGGGCTCGGGCCCCACGGCCTGCACCTGGGCGTAGACCCGGTCCAGCCGCCGCGGCTTGCGGCCCATCAGCACCACGGTGGCCCCCGCTTCGGCGGCCGCGATGGCCGCAGCACTGCCCAGCCCACCACCGGCACCCGCGATGAGGACCACGCGATCCTGCAGGGGACGGCCATCGAGCGCCGCACCGGTCGCCGACGTCGATGGCCAGGCACTCATCCCTGGGTGGCCTCTTCGACGATGCGCTTGAGCTCGCCGGCTTCGAACAGCTCCATGACGATGTCACAGCCGCCGATCAACTCCCCGTTGATGAACAGCTGCGGGAAGGTCGGCAGGTTGGAGAAGCGCGGCAGGTTGGCGCGGATCTCCGGTTCCTCCAGCACGTTGACCGTGCGCAGGGCGACGGCACCGGCGGCCATCAACGCCTGCACGGCACGGCTGGAAAAGCCGCACATCGGGTATTGCGGGGTGCCCTTCATGAACAACACGAGCGGGTAACGATCCACCTCGGCCTGGATTTGCTGCATTACCGCCACACCTCACTCCTTGCTTCGCCGGACAAACCGACCGCAGTGGTCGGCTAGACTGCCCACGGTAGCCGCCATTGTAAGCCGATGGAACCGGCTGCCGCCGTCCCCTGGCCACGAACCTGTCCATGCCCGTCGAATTGCCTGCCCTGCCCTACCTTTCCGGCTCCCTGCAGCCGCACCTGTCCGCGCAAAGCGTGGAACTGCATCACGGCCGCCATCATCGCGCCTACGTGGATGCGGTCAATGCCGCCATCGTCGGCACCGAATGGGAAGAAGCGCCGCTGGAGGAGATCGTCCGCCAGGCCCAGGGCACGCTGTTCGATGCCGCCGCCCAGGCCTGGAACCACGGCTTCTACTGGCAGTGCCTGCGCCCGCGTGGCGGTGGCGAGCCGCAGGGCCGGCTGGGTGAGCTCATCAAGCGCCAGTTCGGCGATGGCCAGCGCCTGCGCGAGGAATTCAACCGCGCCGCGCTGGGGCTGTTCGGCTCGGGCTGGGTCTGGCTGGTGCAGCACCCCGGCGGCCAGCTCGGCATCCAGGCGACCCGCAACGCGGGCACGCCGCTGACCGGCGAGAGCACCCCGCTGCTGTGCTGCGATGTGTGGGAACACGCGTATTACACCGACTACCAGAATGAGCGCGCGCGCTATCTGGAAGGGTTCTGGCAGCTGGTCAACTGGGAATTCGCCGAGAGCCAGCTGCGCTGAGGCGCCTGCCGGCCAGCGGCGGGCACTGCCGGGATGGCGTGCCGCCGGGCATGGCCCGGCGCTACCGGCATCGCGCGGCTCTGGTAGATGCCCACCTTGGTGGGCATTGCCGGCCAGCGGCCGGCACTACCGGAATGGCGTGCCGCCGGGCATGGCGCGGCGCTACCAATATCGCGCGGCTCTTGCCGGCCAGCGGCCGGCACTACCCGATTCAGCGGTTGCGCAGCGCGTGCACCGCTGGCGCCACCTGGTCCTGGCGATCCAGCTCCAGGCCGACCTGCACCAGCGCATCGGCCAGCGCATCGGCATCATCGTCACGCAGCGTGGCATGGCCAACTTTGCGGCCGTCGCGCGGCTGCTTGCCATAGTCATGCCAATGGCCACTGGCCTGGCCCAGCACCGGCGCTGCATCGGGCATCGCGCCCAGCCAGTTCAGCATGCAGGCATGGCCAAGCATGCGGGTGCTGCCCAGCGGCAGGCCCAGCACGGCGCGCAGGTGGTTCTCGAACTGCGAGGTCTCGCTGCCCTCGATGGTCCAGTGGCCGGAGTTGTGCACGCGCGGTGCCATCTCGTTGGCCAGCAGCTCGCCATCGCGGCAGAACAGCTCCAGCGCGAACACGCCCACGTAGCCCAGATGCTCGGCCACGCGGCGCGCATAACCAATCGCCGCCTCATGCTCGGCATCGGACAGCACGCCCGGGGCCACGCTGGCCGACAGCACGCCATCGACATGCCAGTTGCCGGTGACCGGCCACGCCTGGAAGCTTCCATCACGGCCGCGCACGGCGACCACGCTGACTTCGCGCTGGAAGGCGACGAAGCCCTCCAGGATCAGGCCGGTGCGCTCGACCTGGGCGCCGAGGGCGTCCCATGCGGCGTCGATGTCCGCCTCGCTGCGCAGGCGGAACTGGCCCTTGCCGTCATAACCCAGGCGGCGGGTCTTGAGGATGCACGGCAGGCCGAACTCGGCGGCCTTCGCGGCCAGCTCGTCACGGCTGCGGATATCGGCGAAGGCCGGCAGCGGAATGCCCAGCTGCTGGAACAGGGTCTTCTCGCTCAGCCGATCCTGCGCGACGGCCAGCGCCGACGGCGGCGGGTAGACCGGCACCTGGTCGGCCAGCCACTGCGCACTGTCGGCCGGCACGTTCTCGAAGTCGAAGGTGACCACGTCGACCTTGGCGGCAAACTCGGCCAGCGCCTTGCGATCATCGAACGCCGCCACGGTGAGCGGCGCCAGCGGGCCGCTGCAGGCGTCGGCCGCCGGGTCGTACAGCTCGAAGCGCAGCCCCAGCGGCGCACCGGCCAGGACCATCATGCGGGCCAGCTGCCCGCCGCCCAGGATGCCGACGGTCAGGCTCATTGGCGCGGATCGTCGTGGGCCATGACATCTTCGGTCTGGCGGGTGCGGAAGGCTTCCAGCGCCTGGCCGATGGCCGGCTGGTCGCTGGCCAGCATCGCCGCGGCAAACAGCGCCGCGTTGGAAGCACCCGCATTGCCGATGGCGAAGGTGGCGACCGGGATGCCGGCCGGCATCTGCACGATCGACAGCAGCGAATCCATGCCGTTGAGGGCCTTGGACTGCACCGGCACGCCCAGCACCGGCACGGCGGTCTTGGCGGCGATCATGCCCGGCAGGTGCGCGGCCCCGCCGGCACCGGCGATGATCGCGCGCAGGCCGCGCGGGCCCGCCTCTTCTGCGTAGCTGAACAATACGTCCGGGGTGCGGTGGGCGGAGACCACCTTCACTTCGAACGGAACACCCAGGGCTTCAAGCTTCTGGGCGGCGTGCTGCATGGTTTCCCAGTCGGAGCGGGAACCCATGACGATGCCGACAAGCGGCGCGATCGGGTTGGGGGTCATTGGCCGTCACCTGCCTTAAAGACGTATTCTAGCCGTCTTCCACGCAAGACGAAGAACCATGGATCGCAAGCTGCTTGACCTGCTGGTGTCGCCGGACACCCGCCAGCCCCTGTCCCTGCTGGATGGCAAGGGCCTGGAAGCCCTCAACAAGGCCATTTCCGCCGGTGCGGTCAACAAGGCCGACGGCAACCCGCTGGCCCAGCCGCTGCGCGAAGCGCTGGTCACCCGCGACCGCAAGCAGGTGTTCCGGGTCGACGACGGCATTCCGGTGCTGCTGGCCGAAGAGGCCATCCCGACCGCGCAGATCGCCGACTTCCCCGCCGCATGACCGCCATGCCGACGCCGGATGCGGCCCACGTCGCGGCCGATGTCGCCCGCGCGTTGGCCGAGGACCTGGGCAGCGGTGACGTCACCGCCGCCCTGCTGCCCGACCAGGCCGACAGCGCCTACCTGCTGTGCAAGCAGGATGATGCGGTGATCGCCGGTCGCCCCTGGTTCGACGCCACCCATCGGGCGCTCGACCCGGACGTCCGCATCGAATGGCGCGTGGCCGAGGGCGACCGCGTCGCCGCCGGCACCGTGCTGGCCCTGCTGCACGGGCGCAGCCGCAGCCTGGTCAGCGCCGAGCGCACCTCGCTGAATTTCCTGCAGACCCTCTCCGGCACCGCCACCACCACCGCCCGCTACGTGGCGGCGGTGGCCGGCACCGGCACGCGCATCCTCGATACCCGCAAGACCCTGCCCGGCCTGCGCCTGGCGCAGAAGTACGCGGTGCGCTGCGGCGGCGGCGACAACCACCGCTTCGGCCTGTACGACACGGTGATGCTGAAGGAAAACCACATCCGTGCCGCCGGCTCGCTGCCCGCTGCGGTGGCTGCCGCGCGCCAGCAGTGGCCGTCGTTGCCGCTGGTGGTGGAGGTGGAAGACCTGGAGCAGCTGCAGCAGGCACTGGATGCCGGCTGCGAGCGCATCCTGCTGGACGACTTCGATGCCGCGCTGCGCCGCGAGGCCGTGCGCATCACCGCTGGCCGCATTCCACTGGAAGTCTCCGGCAGTGTGGGCCTGGAGGGATTGCGGGCGATTGCCGAGGACGGCGTGGACTGCATTTCCATCGGCGGCCTGACCAAGCACGTGCAGGCGATCGACCTGTCGTTGAAGCTGGGGCCGCCGCCGGGTTGAGGGTGGCTCCGGGTGCCACCGCTTCGCTCGCCGGGCATGGCCCGGCGCTACCGGTTCCGAGTCCTTCACGATTCGGCTACGCCCGCCTCTGCGACGCTGCGGCCATCCCCCACAGGAGCCGCGCATGCGCCGGATGCTGTTGCCTGCCTGCCTGCTGCTGGCCGCCGCGCCGCTGTCAGCCGCCGCCGCCGAAGCCTGCGACGTGCCACCCCGCTTCGGCCTCAGTCCGCTGGCGATCTCCATCCGCAATGCTGCCTGCAATGAACATCGGCTCTGGTACCGCCCCTTCATCGACCGCGAGGGGCGCGCGGCCAGCCTCAGCGTCACCGAAGCGGAGAACGAGAACCTGGCCGACAACGGCCTGATCGCCTGGCAGCGCGTGGCCAGCTACTGGCGCGACAGCGGCACGCTCAACGCGATGGGCAGCATTCCCGGCGCCAGCAGCTGCCTGGCGCCGCTGGGCACGCGCTACACCGACAGCGACTGCCGCGCCTTCCTGGTCGACAACCCGTGGTCGGCCGCGTTCATTTCCTGGGTGATGACCCGCGCCGGCGTGCCGGGCTTCACCACTTCGCCGCGGCATATCGACTACATCCGCGCCGCCTACCAGGCGGGGCCGACCGGCGTGCCGTACCGGCTGGTGGATCCGGCCACGGCCAAGCCGGCACCGGGCGACCTGCTGTGCTTCCTGCGCGACCGCAGCAGCACGCTGAGCTACAGCGGGCTGGTGAAGGCGCTGGGCAACGGCTCGGTCGGTCACTGGAAATCGCATTGCGAAGTCGTGGTGGCGGCCAACCTCGGCGGTGACCAGACCCTGTACCTGGTGGGCGGCAACGTGATGAACACCGTGGCCATGCGCCTGCTGCAGCTGGACCGCACGGGCCTGATCCAGCTGCCGCCCGCGCGCGATCGCAGCAGCACCGGCATCGACCCCAGCTGCACGCCCGGCCGCGAGGACGAATGCAGCTTCAACCGTCAGGACTGGGCGGCACTGCTGCAGCTGACGGCCCCCGCATCGCGGGTGGCACCGCCGCCGGTCGCACCGCCAACGAATGGACAATGAGCAGGATGGCTTGATCCGCTGCGCGTTCGCCGCCATCTTTCCGGGATCGACCCTGCACGCGTGACGCCATGCCTACCCTGTTGTTGCTGCTGATTGCCGGCGGCATCGTCTACTTCTTCTGGAATGCCGCGCGTTCCGCCGCCGAACGTGCCATCGAACTTGGCCGCAATGCCTGCCGCGCCGCCGACGTGCAGTGGCTGGACCAGGCGGTGCACGCCACCGGCATGCGCCTGTCGCGCGGCGAGGATGGCCGGCTCGGCTTCGAGCGCACCTTCAAGTTCGAGTATTCCTACGACGGCATCGATCGCCACGTCGGCCGCATGGTGCTGCGCGGCGATCAGCTGGTGTCGTTCACCGGCCCGGGTGCGGCGCGGATCAGCCAGATCCGCGCGGATGTGGAAGACGCAGAGGACGTCTGAACCCGGTAGCGCCGGGCCATGCCCGGCGAGCGCAGCGGTAGAAGCGTGCCGACCAACGGTCGGCACCCACCATTGCTTTATGGAGTGCCGACCAACGGTCGGCACCTACCCGTTATTTGACAACGCGCAGCGTCGGGCGGCCCTTCGGCGGCGGCGTGGTCGGCGGCCGATCGTCCGGCGGCGTGTCATCCGACGGGGTCTCGCCCTCGTGCAGCAGCTCGTCGCTGGTCGGCGCCGGTTCGGTGCCCGGGATATCGTCCGGCAGCGCCATGCCCTGCCCGGTCTCGCGCGCGTATACGGCCAGCACGGCGCTGATCGGCACCTGCACCGGATAGCTGGTGCCGGAGAAGCGCGCCGAGAAGCTCACCATCTCGTTGTTGATCATCAGCTGCACCACCGCGCGTTCGGCGATGTTGAGCACCACGCGGCCATCCTTCACCGCCGAAGGCGGGACCTGGACGCCGGGGACGCCGGCATCGACCAGGATGTGCGGGGTCAGCTGGTTGTCGTTGATCCATTCCACCAGCGCCCGCAGCAGGTACGGGCGGTGGCTGGTCATGTGGAAGAAGTCGTCGGTCATGCGTGAAGTGTACGCGCCCGACGCCCCTGCCGGGGCGGATCGCCTGCACACCGGTGGGCATGCAGACGGAATGCGCCCGCCGGGATCAGCCCGGCAGGTCGCGCAGCTTCTTTTCCTGGTCGGTCAGGCTGCGGACGAAACCGGGGTGGCGGAAGATGCGGTTGCCGTAATCCTCGATGGCCTTGCCATCCTTGGGCAGCGGCACGTCCAGCGACTGCAGGCGCCAGATGATCGGCGCCATCGCGCAGTCAGCCAGGCTCATTTCCGGGTTGAGGAAGAACTTGCTGGCCTTGAACAGCGGCAGCGAGGCGGTCAGCAGTTCCTTCAGGCGCTTACGACCGGCTTCGGCCTGGGTCTTGTTGCCCAGCTGGATGGCCTGCACCTGCGGCACCCAGTCGTGCTCGATGCGCAGCATGGCCAGGCGGATGCGCGCACGCGAGAGCGGATCGACCGGCATCAGCGGCGGATGCGGGTAGCGCTCGTCGAGGTACTCGCTGACCACCGAGGCGGCGTACAGCACCAGCTCGCGCTCGACCAGGGTCGGCACCGAGTGGTAGGGATTGAGGTCGATCAGATCTTCAGGCGGGTTCTGCGGATCGACAGCAACGGAGTCATAGCTGACCCCTTTGGCCGCCAGGACCAGGCGGACCCGGTGGCACAGGACATCATCGTTCGAGGAAAACAGCGTCAGTGTATTGCGCATGCGTACGCTCGCCGCCATCAAAGGCTCTCCCACGACAGGAGACCGCCTGCCGCATCGGCGCCGCCAGCACCGTGCTGGCGGTCGACTCCTCCCCGAGTGTGCAACCGAGCATCACAAAAGCCAATAGGCTTTGCGTCGTGCCGGCAGCAGAATCAGTGCACGTCCTTCCAGTATTCCTTCTTCAGCAGGTACAGCAGGAAGGTCAGCAGGGCCAGGAACAGGATCACCCACACGCCCAGCTGCTGGCGCTTCAAGGCGGCCGGTTCACCGGCGTACTGAAGGAAGTTGGTGATGTCCCGCACGGCCTGGTCGTACTGCCCGGCATCGACGTTGCCCGGCGTTTCCAGGCGCAGACCGGTGACCGGCGGATCCATGCCCGGCGCCTCGGCCTTGCCATGCACCGCGTGCTGCAGGCCCTGCATCTCCCACAGCGGATTGGGCATGGATGCGTTGGCGAACAGGGCGTTGTTCCAGCCCAGCGGCCGGCTGCTGTCCAGGTAGAACGACTTGAGGTAGGTGTAGACCCAGTCGCTGCCGCGCACCCGCGAGATCAGGCTGAGGTCCGGCGGCATCTTGCCGAACCACTTCTCCGCCTGTTCCTTGGGCATCGCCACCGGGATCGGGTCGCCGATCGCCGAGCCGGTGAAGTTGAGGTTGGCCATCACCTCTTCCTCGCTCAGGCCCAGGTCCTGCGCCATGCGCGAATAGCGCAGGTACTTCAGCGCGTGGCAGCCGGAGCAGTAGTTCATGTACAGCTGCGCGCCGCGCTGCAGCGATGCGCGGTCACCGAGGTCGTTGCCGGCCTGCAGCAGCTTGGTGCCACCTTCGGCGGCGGAGGCCAGGAAACTGCCCAGCATCAGGGTGGCCGTCAGGGCCAGCCGGACCATCCAGCGATCAGTCATGGGTGGTCACCCTCTCCGGTACCGGTTTGGTCCTGTCCAACCTTGTCCATACCGGCATGGTGATGAAGAACGCGAAGTACAGGAAGGTCAGCACCCGCCCGACGTAGGTTTCATGCGCATCGGTACCGGGGCCGGAACCGATCACGCCCAGCCAGACGAAGCACACGGCGAACACGCCCAGCAGCACCTTCGAAAGCACGCCGCGATAGCGGTAGGACTTGACCTTCGCACGGTCCAGCCACGGCACCAGGAACAGGATCGCAATGGCCGAGAACATCACCAGCACGCCGCCCAGCTTGTTGGGCACCACGCGCAACATCGCGTAGTACGGCGTGTAGTACCAGACCGGCTTGATGTGCTCGGGCGTCACCAGGCGGTTGGCCTCGGTGAAGTTGTCGTGCTCCAGGAACAGGCCACCGAAGGCCGGTGCAAAGAAGATGATGAAGGCGGCGATGATCAGCAGGAAGCCGGCGCCGACGCCATCCTTGAGCGTGTAGTACGGATGGAACGGAATGCCATCGGCCGGCGCGTTCGGCGACCAGCGGTTGCCCTTGGGCCCCTTTTTGATCTCGACACCGTCGGGGTTGTTGGAACCCACTTCATGCAGCGCGCCCAGGTGCAGCACCACCAGCAGCAGCAGCACCAGCGGCAGGGCGATGACGTGCAGGGCGAAGAAGCGGTTGAGCGTGGCATCACTGGGCAGGTAGTCGCCCATGATCCATTCGGTCAGGCCGTTGCCGATGACCGGTATCGCGCCGAACAGCGAAATGATGACCTTCGCGCCCCAGAACGACATCTGGCCCCACGGCAGCACGTAGCCCATGAAGGCTTCGGCCATCAGCACCAGGTAGATCAGCATGCCAAGGATCCACACCAGCTCGCGCGGCTTCTGGTAACTGCCGTACATCAGGCCGCGGAACATGTGCAGGTAGACCACGATGAAGAACAGCGAGGCCCCGGTGGAGTGCATGTAGCGGATCAGCCAGCCCCACTCCACGTCCCGCATGATGTATTCGATGGAACCGAACGCCTCGGCGGCGTTGGTCTTGTAGTGCATCGTCAGGAAGATGCCGGTGACGATCTGGTTGACCAGCACCAGCAGCGCCAGCGAGCCGAAGTAGTACCAGAGGTTGAAGTTCTTCGGCGCGTAGTACTCGCTGACGTGCTTGCGGTAGACCGGCATCAGGCCGGGCGCGCGCGCGTTGACCCAGTCGGCCACGCCGCTGGCGGTACGGGCGAGGATATTGGCCATCAGGCTGCCCCCTGCGGATCGACACCGATGATGATGGTGTTGTCGTCCTGGTAATGGTGCGCGGGCACCTTCAGGTTGATCGGCGCCGGCACGTCCTTGAAGACGCGGCCGGACATGTCGAAGCGCGACTTGTGGCAGGGGCAGAAGTAGCCGCCCTTCCACTGCGGGTCGTACGGCTCGGGCCGGATCTCGGCCACCATTTCAGGCGAACAGCCCAGGTGCGTGCACAGCCCGACCAGCACGGAGACATCCGGCTTGATCGAACGCAGCTCGGGGTTCTGCTTGAGCACGTAGTCCGGCTGCTGGTCCTTCTCGCCGGACTCTGGGTCCTTGAGACGGCCATCCAGCCCATGCAGCGCGTCGAGGATCGCCTTGGACCGTTTGACGATCCAGATCGGCTGGCCACGCCATTCCACGATCAGGCGTTGGCCTTCCTGCAGGGCGCTGATGTCGGCCACCACCGGTGCGCCGGCAAGCTTGGCGCGGGCACTGGGGTTCCAGGATTTGATGAAAGGAACTGCGGTGAATCCGACGCCGACGGCGCCCACCACGGCTGTGGTGGCAGAAAGAAAACGCCGACGTCCGGTGTTGACTGGATCGTGTACCCCATCGTTGGCCATCCGGCACTCCGATATTGATTAGGTAGCTTTAAGGCTGCCAGCGGATCCGGTGGGGGCCAGAGCCGCATTGAATCATGGGCGAGTGTAGCGGAACCGTCGCGCGCCACACAACGCATTGCAACAATCTTTTGAAGGCGTGCCGACTAACAGTCGGCACCTACCAACAGTCGGCACCTACCTGCTTGCCGCTTCGCTCGCCAGGCATGGCCTGGCGCTACTGCTTGGTCAATGCGGTGCGGTAGCGGTCGGCCAGCTGGCCGACGCGGCGCACGTAGTACTGGGTTTCACTGTACGGCGGGACGCCACCGTGGCGGTCGACCGCGCCTTCGCCGGCGTTGTAGCCCGCTGCGGCCAGGGTCAGATCGCCATTGAAGCGCTTCAACAACCACGCAAGATACTGCACGCCGCCACGGATGTTCTGGCTGGCGTCGTAGGAATCGCTGACCCCGAAGCGTGCGGCGGTCGGCGGCATCAGCTGCATCAGGCCCTGCGCACCGGCGCGGCTGAGCGCGGTCGGGTTGTAGGCCGACTCGGCATGGATGATCGCGCGCACGATGGCTTCTTCCACGCCGAACTCACGTGCGGCCGAGGCGATCTCGGTCTGGAACGAGGTGGTGTTGAGGCGCACGCTGCCGAAGTCCACGCGCGGGTTGACCCCGCAGGCGTAGCAGCGCTCCATGAAGCTGTAGCGGATGGTGCGCACCGGGCCGAGGTTGGCGACCTGGGTCGGGCGCGCACTGGTGTAGTGGCGCACGCCGTCCTGCATGTACGAATAGACCTGGCCACTGACCATGCGGCCACCGCGCGGCGTGGTCGCCGGCTTGGCTGCAGGGGTGGCGGAGACGGCCGGGCTGGCGGCACTGGCGGCCACGGCCACCGGGTTGCGCTCGGCGCTGGCCACCTGGGTGGCGGCCGGGGTCGTGCTGGCGGTCTGCACCGGTGCAGCCGCCGGTACGGCGCGCGGGGTCGCGGGGCGACGGGTATCGCGGCTGTAGCTGATGCTGCTGCAGCGCGCGCCGGGCACGCGCTTGCTGACATAGCTGGTGACGCCGTCGGCACCCTGGCATTTGAACAGGGTGCCGGCGCTGGCCGGCGCAGCGGTCAGCGCAGCGATGATGATCGCCGTTGTCCCCAGTATCCCCTTCATGGCGGCGAGTGTCCCAGCTTCGCCGGGCCTTGCCAAGCCGCCCCGCTCAGTCCGTGACCGCCGGCACAGCCAGCAGCTGGCCCAGCCCGGCCAGGCGCTGGGCCAGTTCGTCGCGCAGTTCCGGCGGCGAGGTCCACAGCGCCATCGGCAGCCGGTCCAGGCTGAGGATCTGGGCCAGCATCATGCCGCGGCTCTCGGCGCCCATGCGCAGCAGGCAGTGATCGGGGCCCTTGGGCTCAAGGACCCCGCACCAGGGCGGAATGCGACCCTCCAGCTCGGCCAGGCTGCCGGCGAGGCGCAGGGTGGCCTGCAGGGTGAAAGGCGCCTGGCTCACGGCCTGCCGCACCATCACGTCGGGCGGCGCCGGGGTGCGCCGGTGCAGGCCGGGCCCGGGCTGCTGCTGCACCGCGCCCATCCGGTCCACGCGCAGGGTGCGCCAGTCCTCGCGGATCAGATCCCAGGCCAGCAGGTACCAGCGACGGCCGTAGTTGACCAGGTGCTGGGCCTCGACCTGGCGCTGGGTCAGCACGTCCTGCGCGCTCCGGTACTCAAAGGTCAGCCGTGCGGCCTGCCGGCAGTGCTGGGCCAGGCGGCCGAGCAGGCGCGCATCGGTGGCCGGCAGGTCGGACAGGGTGGCGGTGGCCGCATGCACCTCGCCGGCCTGCTGCCGGCGCCGGGTCGGCACCAGCGGGTCGAGCTTGGACAGCAGGCCGCGGGCGGTCTCGTCGATACCGGACAGGGTGGCCGAGGCGGCCCGCAGCGCAATGGCCAGGGTGGTCGCCTCCTCCTCGTCCAGCAGCATCGGCAGCACCGGCGCGCCGGTACCGAGCCGGTAGCCACCACCGACCCCGGCCGAGGCCTGCACCGGGTAGCCAAGCTCGCGCAGGCGTTCGATGTCGCGGCGGATGCTGCGCCGCTCCACGCCCATGCGCTCGGCCAGCTCGGCGCCGGACCAGTGCCGGCGGGCCTGCAGGAGCGAGATCAGGCGCAGCAGTCGATGGGCGGTATGGCGCATGAAGAATCGAGGACAGAAGTCGTCCGCGATTGTGCCCCAGCATGGCCTCCCGCTTCACCACCCACCGCAAGTAGCCCTGCCATGTCTGCACGCCAGATCACCCTCTACCACGCCGCCCGTTCCCGCTCGAGCGGCGCCGTCGCCCTGCTCGAGGCACTCGGCGCCGACTACCGGCTGCAGGTGCTGGACCTGAAGGCCGGTGCCAACCTGGCCCCGACCTACCTGGCCATCAACCCGATGGGCAAGGTGCCGGCCATCATCCACAACGGTGCGCTGGTGACCGAACAGGTGGCCATCTACCTGTACCTGGCCGACCTGTACCCGGAAGCCGGGCTGGCGCCGCCGATCGGCGATGCGCAGCGCGGCCCCTACCTGCGCTGGATGGCCTTCTACGGCGCCTGTTTCGAGCCGGCGATGACCGACAAGGCCCTGCACCGCGAGCCGCCGCCGCGGATGATGTCGCCCTACAACGATGCCGAGACCGTGCTGCAGGTGATCGAGGCGCAGCTGGCGCAGGGCCCGTACCTGCTGGGCGAGGCCCTGAGCGCGGCGGACATCCTGTGGGGCAATGCGCTGGGCTGGATGCGCGAATTCGGGCTGGTGCAGCCGGCCCCGGCCACCGCGGCCTATATCGACCGGATGGGCACGCTGGCCGCGTTCGACCGCTCGCGGCAGATCGACGCGGAGCTGGTGGCGGCGTAAGGGCCGCCGGGCACGGCCCGGCGCTACCGGATGGCGGACGATGATTGGCCGACGGGCGGCGACGTGTACGGTAGCGCGGGGCCATGCCCCGCGAGCGCGCAGCGCGGCGGGCGGCGTGGGATGCGGGTAGAATTGCCCGCTTTCCCGCCACCCGAATGGATTAAGCGCCATGACCGGGACGCCAGACGTCTTTCCGCCCGCCCCGGGCGGTACCCCGCTCGTTGCCCTGCCCACTGGTCCGCGCAAGCCCGACCAGGTCAAAGGCAAGCTCTACATCAAGACCCACGGTTGCCAGATGAACGAGTACGACTCGGCCAAGATGGCCGACGTGCTTGCCGCCAGCGATGGCCTGGAACTGACCGATACCCCGGACGACGCCGACGTCATCCTGGTCAATACCTGCTCCATCCGCGAGAAGGCGCAGGAGAAGGTCTTCAGCCAGCTGGGCGTGTGGAAGGGCCTGAAGAACAAGGGCCGCGAAGTCATCATCGGCGTGGGCGGCTGCGTGGCCTCGCAGGAAGGCGAAGCGATCATCAAGCGCGCGCCGTTCGTGGACCTGGTGTTCGGGCCGCAGACCCTGCACCGGCTGCCGGAACTGATCCGCGCCCGCCGCGAGCAGAAGCGCCCGCAGGTGGACATCAGCTTCCCGGAAATCGAAAAGTTCGACCGCCTGCCGGAACCGCGTGCCGACGGCGCGTCGGCATTCGTGTCGATCATGGAAGGCTGCTCCAAGTACTGCTCATTCTGCGTGGTGCCCTACACCCGCGGCACCGAAGTCAGCCGCCCGTTCGAGGACGTGGTGGTGGAAGTGGCGCAGCTGGCCGCACAGGGCGTGCGCGAGATCAACCTGCTCGGGCAGAACGTCAATGCTTACCGTGGCCCCTACGGTGACGGTGAATTCGCCGACCTGGGCCTGCTGATCCGCACCATCGCCGAGATCGACGGCGTCGGCCGCATCCGCTTCACCACCTCGCACCCGCTGGAGTTCAGCGACTCGCTGATCGACGCGTTCCGCGACGTGCCGCAGCTGGCCAACTTCCTGCACCTGCCGGTCCAGGCCGGCAGCGACCGCGTGCTGTCGGCGATGAAGCGCGGCTACACGGCGCTGGAATTCAAGTCGAAGATCCGCAAGCTGCGCGCGGTGCGCCCGGACATCTCGATCAGCTCGGATTTCATCGTCGGCTTCCCCGGCGAGACCGATGCCGATTTCGAGAAGACCATGAAGCTGATCGAGGACATCGGCTTCGACCACAGCTTCTCCTTCATCTATTCGCGCCGCCCGGGCACCCCGGCGGCTGATCTGGAGGACACGATCAGCGATGCGGAAAAGCATGCGCGGCTGTCGCGCCTGCAGGAACGCATCAATGCGCACGCCGCCGGCATTTCCGAAAGGATGGTCGGCACTGTGCAGACCGTGCTGGTGGAAGGCCCCTCGCGCAAGAACCCGAACGAGTTGACCGGCAAGACCGAGAACATGCGTTCGGTGAACTTCCCGGCGCCGGCGCGCCTGATCGGCCAGTTCGTCGACGTGGTGATCACCGAGGCGCTGACCAATTCGCTGCGTGCGCGGGTGGTGGCGGAGTAAGGAAGGTGTGCCGACCAACGGTCGGCACCTACCAAGGGCCGGTCCTCCTGGCACATTTTTCACCAGCGCTTCACCTCCCTTGCCGCGCAGGCTCCGCAAGTACTTGTCCACAGCTTTCTTCGGCGCCGATCCACACCCGGTGTGGAGAACTGTCGCCCCGCCCGTCCGCGCGCTAATCTTGTCTTCCCTGGGTCCATCGCGGTGGACGGCGAACCCGCCCCACCCCACGCAATGAAAAGCATCGAGCATCGAGATTTCACCCTGTCGCCGGAAGACAACGAGCGGCTGGCCAACCTGTGCGGTCCCTTCGACGGGCACCTGCGCCAGATCGAGCTGAAGCTCGGCGTGGAGATCGCCAACCGCGGCTTCGTGTTCCGCATCAGCGGGCCGGACGAGGCCATCGTCGAGGCGCAGAAGCTGATCGAGGCGCTGTACGTCGAAGCCGCCGAGACCACCTTCGACAGCCACGCCATCCACCTGCGCCTGGCGCAGGCCAATGTCGAGCAGATCGCCGAGCGCTCCTACGAAGCGCAGGACGTGGCGATCAAGGTCAAGCGCGGCACCGTGCGCGGCCGCGGCGCCAACCAGGGCCGCTACCTGCACCAGATCGCCACGCATGACATCAACTTCGGCATCGGCCCTGCCGGTACCGGCAAGACCTTCCTGGCCGTGGCCAGCGCGGTAGAAGCACTGAACGAATCGCGCGTGCAGCGGCTGATCCTGGTGCGCCCGGCGGTGGAAGCCGGCGAGAAGCTGGGCTTCCTGCCCGGCGACCTGAGCCAGAAGGTCGACCCCTACCTGCGCCCGCTGTACGACGCCCTGTACGAAATGATGGGCGTGGAGAAGGTGGTCAAGCTGCTGGAAAAGAACGTCATCGAGATCGCGCCGCTGGCCTACATGCGCGGGCGCACGCTCAACGATGCGTTCGTGATCCTGGACGAAGCGCAGAACACCACCATCGAACAGATGAAGATGTTCCTGACCCGCCTGGGCTACGGCTCCACCGCGGTGGTCACCGGCGACCTGACCCAGACCGACCTGCCCAAGCACGTGAAGTCGGGCCTGCGCGATGCCATCGACGTGCTGCGCGATGTGGAGGGCGTGACGTTCACGTTCTTCGAAGCGCGCGACGTGGTCCGCCACCCGCTGGTGGCCCGCATCGTCAATGCCTACGATCGCCGCGACCTGCATCAGATTCAACCTGGAGCTACCCCATGACCAAAGGCCCCGTGCGACTTGATGTCGCCATCAGCTACGCCCTGCCCCGCACCGGCCTTCCAGCGGCGGTGAGCTTCCGCAAATGGGTGGCGGCGGCCCTGAAGGGACGCATCCGCGAGGCCGACCTGGCCATCCGCGTGGTCGATGCGAAGGAAGGGCAGTCGCTGAACCGGCATTACCGTGGCAAGGATTACGCCACCAACGTGCTCAGCTTCCCGGCCGACGTGCCCGAAGGCCTGCCCAAGGGGGTGAAATTCCCGCTGCTGGGCGACCTGGTGATCTGCGCGCCGGTGGTGGCCCGCGAAGCCGACGAGCAGGGCAAGGCGCTGAACGCCCATTACGCGCACCTGACCGTGCACGGCGTGCTGCACCTGCTGGGCTGGGACCACGAGGACGACAAGGAAGCCGAGGCGATGGAGCAGCTTGAGCGCGAGATCCTGGCCGAGCTGGGCATCGAGGATCCTTACGCCGGCGAGCGCTGAGGCCCGGACCGCGCTACTCTCGGGCAGACATTCCCGGGAGACATGGACGATGAAGGGTCAACTCATGGCCGCGCTGGCCATACCTGCGATCTGCATTCTTGTCACGGTCGTGGGGTTGTACGTGGCGCGTCGAAACATCGCGCGCCACCCCGATGGCCGGCACTGGCTGCTGCTCACGCTTGCGCTGGTGTCGCCGGTCAGCCTGCTGGCAGCGTTCCTCATTGGCCTTGTCCAGTCGCGCCTGCCGCACGGCCTGATCCCTCCGCAGATGTTCAACGCCCTATCGGTGATCGCACTGCTGCTGCCGCTGGTCGGCGTGTGCACCGCCCCGCTCAGCTGGCGCGTTTTCGTGCTGCGCCGCCTGCACCGCGGCAGCGGCAGCCTGCCTTTCTTCCGGGCGCCCCGGGTGCAGCTGCTCGCCCTGTTCGCGCTTGCCGCCGCCTACATGCTGGTACGCGGCCATACAGGCCCGGTCGGATTGCCGATGCCGCTGCAGCCGAACTACCTGACGTTGGCAGCCGGCATCGTGATGGGTCTGATCCACGTGGTCCTGACCGTGGTGTTCCTGACGCTGCCGGTGATGGCGCTGTGGGCGCTGGCCAGCGGCGGGGTGCGGGCTGCCTGGACGCGCCGGCGCTCGGCACGGTAGGGCTGAGGGCGTAGCCGCCGACCGGTCGCGGTCGCCGTCCACCGCCGCTACCATGTCCGGGCATCCTTCATCGCGGATCTCCTGCCTGTGCTGCTGCGTACTGCCCTGCCCCTGCTGCTCGCCTCCCTCGCCGCCCCCGCTTCGGCCGCCCCGCTGGACCTGCCGGCGCTGATCGAATGCCGCCAGGGCGTGGCCGAGCATGCCGCGCTGGCACCGCTGCTGGCCGACCCGCTGAAGGCCGTGGCCCAGGGCCTGCAACCGCTGCCGCAGGGCAACCAGTTCATGAGCGAATTCCGCCTGGCCAAGCCGATCACCGTGTTCGGCCAGCAGACCGAGCGGGTGGCCGTGGCCGGCGCCAGCGTGATGGCCGTGCTGGACCAGGCCGACCCGCACCCGCTGGCCAAGCGCCTGGAACTGGAAACCGGCTACGACCAGGACGGCAAGTTCATGGCCGGCCGCGAGGTGGTCAGCCGCGACGTGACCGACCCCAGGACCGGCGAGGCCCAGATCGAATCGATCATCCTCAGCGTGTCCACGGTGGCCAGCCACCCCGGCAAGACCCTGGCCGGCTGTACCTACAGCCTGGATCTGCCGGCCGAGGACGAGGTTCCGGCCGCGGCCGCCGGCGGTCACTGAAAGGCCCCAACATCCTGCTAGACTTGGGACAACGCCCGGCTTGCCGGGTGCCCTTTTTCCAGAGATGTCAGAAGACGACAGTAGTAGCTCCTCCTTGGAGCCCAATGAAAAGAAGCGCGGCTGGCTTGAACGCCTGACCTCCGCCTTCTCCGGCGAACCCCATACCCGCGACGAGCTGGTCGCTGTCCTGCACACCGCGCAGGAAGAGGGTCTGATCGCCGCCGATACCCTGAAGATGATGGAAGGCGCCATTTCGGTGGCCGAGCTGACCGTGGGCGACGTGATGATCTCGCGCTCGCAGATGGTTTCGCTGCCGGTCGAGGCGCCCTTCCTGGACCTGATGAAACAGGTCGTCGAATCGGGCCACTCACGCTTCCCGGTGCACGGCGAGAACAAGGACGACATCCTTGGCATCCTGCTGGCCAAGGACCTGCTGCGCGGCGTGGTCGCCGACAACGGGCCGGCCAACGTGCGCGAACTGCTGCGCCCGGCGGTGCTGATCCCCGAGGCGAAGAAGCTCAACGTGCTGCTGAAGGAATTCCGCCTGTCGCGCAACCACATGGCCATGGTGGTGGACGAGTACGGCGGTGTCGCCGGCCTGGTCACCATCGAGGACGTGCTGGAGCAGATCGTCGGCGAGATCGACGACGAGCACGACGAGGCCGAGGACCAGTCGGCGCAGATCGCGATCCAGGCCGACGGCCGCTACGTGGTCGACGCGCTGACCGCGATCGGCGATTTCAACGAGCGCTTCGGCGCCACGTTCTCCGACGAGGACTACGACACCATCGGCGGCCTGGTGACCGAGGCGATCGGCCATCTGCCCGAGGTCGGTGACGAGCTGGCGCTGGACCGCTTCATGTTCCGCGTCGCACGCGCCGATGCGCGCCGGGTGCAGGCCTTCCATGTGACGGTGCTGCCGCCGGACGAGCAGGACGACGCTTGAAGCGCCGGGGCCTGATCCTGAGTGTGTGGCTGGCACTGTGCGTGCTGGCCATGGCCCTGCCGCAGGCGGCCTTCGCGCAGGCGATGGCCGCCGCGCCGGCCACCGATGCCGCCGCCCCGCAGGAAGCGCCGGCGCCGCGCATCGGCGTGGTGACCATGCAGCCGGGCAAGGTGTTCTTCGAACGCTTCGGCCACGACGCCATCGTGGTGCTCGACCCGGTCAGCGGCGAGGCGATCTCGTACAACTTCGGTTACTTCGATCCGTCCGAGGATGACTTCATCAGCCGCTTCGCACGCGGCGACATGATGTATTACCTGGTAGCGCTGCCGCTGCAGCAGGACCTGTCGTACTACGACGAGACCGGCCGCGGTGCCAGCGTGCAGTGGCTGGACCTGCGCCCGGACCAGGCGCGTGCCCTGGCCGCCGGCCTGGCCGAACGGGCCAAACCTGAGAACGCGCGCTACCACTACGACTACTACACCGCCAACTGCGCCACGATGGTGCGCGACACCCTCGACAAGGCACTGGATGGCGGCCTGCATGCGCAGCTGTCCGGACGTTCGCGTGGCAACACCTACCGCAGCGAATCGGTGCGCCTGGCATCACCGGCACCGTGGATGTGGCTGGGCTTCGACGTCGGCCTCGGTCCGTTCGCCGACCAGCCGCTGTCGCGCTGGCAGGAAGCCTTCGTGCCGATGCGCCTGGCCGATGCGCTGCGCCAGGTGCGCAACAGCGATGGCCGGCCGCTGGTGCAGAGCGAGCAGGAACTGCTGCCGCACCGCATCGACCCCGAGCCGAAGGAATTCGCGCGGCGCTGGTGGCCGTGGCTGCTGTGCGGCCTGGTGATCGCCGCCGGCGTGCTGGCCCTGCGCAGCCGCCCGCGCCTGCTGGCCGGCATCGCCCTGCCGTTCTGGCTGCTGTGCGCCCTGTTCGGTGGCGTGCTGGTGTTCCTGTGGGGCTTCAGCATCCACTACGCCGCGTGGGCCAACCGCAACCTGCTGCTGCTCTCGCCGCTGGCGGTGCTGCTGCTGCCGGGCGCCATCGCGCTGCTGCGCCGGCGCGTGCCGGGACGCATGTTCAGCATCGTGCTGTGGCTGCTGGCCGCACAGTCCGTGGCGGCGCTGGTGCTGCACTGGCTGAGCCTGCAGGCGCAGTACAACGTGCAGTGGATCGTGCTGCTGCTGCCGGTGCACGTCGCGCTGGCCTGGGTGCTGGCCCGTCGTCCTCACTTGTCCGAAACACCCCGCTGACGCAGGATGGCGGGCATGTCATTGCCCGCCTCCGCTTCCGCACCCGCGTCGAACAACCCCGCCTGCGTCATCAACTGCGTCCACTACGATGACCAGGGCAAGCGCCACGACATCAGCCTGGACGCCATCAGCGATGTGATCGCCAGTGGCAACGGCTTCGTCTGGGTGGGCCTGTTCGACCCCAACGACGACGTGCTGCTGAAACTGCAGGAAGAGTTCTGCCTGCACGACCTGGCCATCGAGGATGCGCGCAACGCGCACCAGCGCCCGAAGGCCGAGGCCTACGGCAATTCGCTGTTCGTGGTGATGACCACCGCGCAGATGGTCGACGAGCGCATCCAGTACGGTGAAACCCACGCCTTCCTCGGCCCGCGTTTCCTGGTGACCGTGCGCCACGGCGCATCGCTGTCCTACGCGCCGGTACGCGCGCGGGTGGAACGCGAGCCGCAGCTGCTGAAGATGGGGGCGTCGTACTGCCTGTACGCGGTGGCCGATTTCGTGGTGGACAACTACCTGCCGATCACTACCCGCTTCCGCGACACGCTGGACCTGCTGGAGAAGGACATCTTCGCCGAGACCTACAAGCGCAGCACGGTGACGCGCCTGTACGAGCTCAAGCGCGAACTGAACAAGATGCGCATGGCGGTGGCGCCGCTGCAGGATGTGCTGGCGCAGCTGCGCCGCTACCAGGGCGACCTGATTCCCGACGAAGTGAAGCTGTACGTGCGCGACGTGCACGACCATGCCGCGCGCATCAGCGATGTGATCGACACCCTGCGCGAGATGCTGGGCACGGCGCTGAGCGTGAACCTGTCGCTGGTGACGCTGGCGCAGGGTGAGACGGTGAAGCGCCTGGGTGCGTGGGCGGCGCTGCTGGCCGCGCCGACCCTGATCACCAGCTGGTACGGCATGAATTTCAGCCACATGCCCGAGCTCAACCAGCCGTGGTCCTACCCGTTGATGATCGTCGGCGTGGCCGCGGTGTGCGTGGGGCTGTACCGCTTGTTCAAGCGCGCGAAGTGGCTGTAGGGCGTTTTTTGTAGCGTCGAGCCATGCTCGACTGCTGTACGAGGCGTTGCGTAGAGTCGAGCTTGCTCGACTGATGGCTGCCAAAGCAGTCGAGCAAGCTCGACTCTACGAGAGCGCAGAGCAGTCGAGCATGGCTCGACTCTACAGAAGCGGAGATCAGGCCACGTAGACGGTCTTGATGTTCATGAACTCATGGATGCCGTGGTCGGCCAGTTCGCGGCCGAAGCCCGACTCCTTGCTGCCACCGAACGGCAGCCGCGCATCGCTCTTGACGATGGCGTTGACGAAGGCCGCGCCGCATTCCATGCGCTGGGCGAAGCGCTCGCCGCGCACCACGTCGCCGGTCCACACGCTGCCGCCCAGCCCGAAGCGGGTGTCATTGGCCACGCGCAGCGCCTCGGCTTCGTCCTTGACCCGGATCACCGCCGCGACCGGCCCGAACAGTTCCTCGTCGTAGGCCGGCATGCCCGGGCCCACCTGGTCGAGCACGGTGGCCGGATAGCCCGCGTGGGTTCCCGCAATCGGCTCGCCGCCTGCCAGGACCTGTGCGCCCTTGGCCACGCTGGCCTGCACCTGCTTGTGCAGCTCGTCGCGCAGGTCGGCACGGGCCATCGGTGCCAGCGTGGTGGCACCGTCGTTGGGATCACCGTACTGGCGCTGGCCGGCGGCGTCGACGAAGCGCTGGGTGAATGCATCGGCCACCGCCTCGACCACGATGAAGCGCTTGGCCGCGATACAGGTCTGCCCGCTGTTGTCGAAGCGCGACTTCACCGCCGCGGCGACGGTCTTGTCCAGGTCGGCATCGTCGAGCACCACGAAGGCATCGCTGCCGCCCAGCTCCATCACCGATTTCTTCAGCTGGCTGCCGGCATTGGAGGCAATCGAGCGCCCTGCCCGCTCGCTGCCGGTCAGGGTCACCGCCTTTACCCGCGCGTCGCGCAGCACCTCGGCGGCCTGGTCGTTGTCGATGTGCAGCACGTCGAACACACCCGCCGGCAGGCCACCGTCACGACACACCGCCAGGATCAGGTCGGCGCACTGCGGCACGTTGCTGGCGTGCTTGAGCAGGGCCACGTTGCCGGCCATGAAGGCCGGGGCGAGGAAACGGAACACCTGCCAGATCGGGAAATTCCACGGCATCACCGCGAACACGCAGCCGATCGGCTCGTAGCGAACGTAGCTGCGCTGCGCCTCGGTGTCGATGATCTGCGGCTTCAGGTAATCCGCGGCGTGGTCGGCGTAGAACTCGCAGGCGGCCGCGCATTTTTCGACCTCGGCCAAGGCCTCGGCCTTCAGTTTGCCCATCTCGCCGGTCATTGCCTGCTGCAGGTCATCGCGGCGTGCGCGCAGCTGGGCGGCGATGCTCTTGAGGATGGCGCCGCGATCCTGCAGGGATCGCTCGGCCCACACGGGGAACGCCTCGGCGGCGGCCTGCAGGCGCTGTTCGATGCCGGCCGCGCCGAGCAGTTCATGGCGGTAGGTGACCTGGCCGGTGGCCGGGTTGACGATTTCGACGGTCATGGGGGATCTCCATCAGGCAGATCCGCATTCTGCGCCGGCACCCGTGAGCCGGGTGTTGCCGCCGCATGGCGGCGGCGTGCGGGCGTCAGCCGTTGTCCTGGCGGGCCAGCTGCAGGTCGCGCTGGCGCCGCTTCTCGGCACGCGCGTTGATGTACCAGCCGATCACCGCGGCCACCGATACCGCCGACACCAGCAGGGTCGCCAGCGCGTTGATCTTCGGGCTGATGCCCATGCGCACCGAGGCGAACACCTTCATCGGCAGCGTGGTCGAGCCCGGCGTGGCAACGAAGCTGGCCACCACCACGTCATCCAGCGACAGGGTGAAGGCCAGCAGCCAGCCCGCCACCAGCGCCGGAGCGATGATCGGCAGGGTGATGCGGCCGAACACGGTCAGCCGGCTGGCGCCGAGATCCATCGCAGCTTCTTCCAGCGAGAGATCCATTTCCTGCAGGCGCGAGGACACCACCACGGTGACGAAGCACAGGGTGAAGGTGACATGGGCGATCCAGATGGTGGCCAGGCCGCGCGCCGGGAAGCCGGGAATGGCGCCCATCGAGGCCAGCAGCGCCATCAGCGAGAAGCCGAGGATCACATCGGGCATCACCAGCGGCGCGGTGACCAGCGCACCGAACACCTGCTTGCCGCGGAAGCGGCGGAAGCGGGTCATCACCATCGCCGCCAGCGTACCCAGCACGGTGGCGGTGCAGGCGGTCCAGAACGCCACCACCAGGCTGGTCCACATCGCATCCATCAGCGCGCGGTCGGCGAACAGGTCGCTGTAGGCGCGGGTGGAGAACCCGGCCCAGACCATCGCCAGCCGCGAGCTGTTGAACGAATAGAACATCAGCAGCAGGATCGGCAGGTACAGGAAGGCGAAGCCGAGCAGCAGCACGCCCAGGCCCAGGCCCTTTGCGCTACGCGGGCTCATGCCTGCTTCCCTTCCAGCAGGCGCTGCTGGGACCGGTTGAACCACAGGATGGGCACCAGCAGCAGCAGGATCATCGCCACCGCCATCGCCGAGGCACCCGGCCAGTTGCGGTTGTTGAAGAACTCGTTCCACAGCTGGCGGCCGACCATCAGTGTTTCCGAGCCGCCGAGCATTTCCGGGATCACGAATTCACCCACCGCCGGGATCATCACCAGCATGCAGCCGGCGACGATGCCGGCCTTGGACAACGGCAGGGTGATGCGCAGGAACGCCTGCCACGGCTTGGCGCCGAGGTCGTAGGCCGCTTCCAGCAGGCGGTTGTCATGCTTGACCAGGTTGGCGTACAGCGGCAGCACCATGAACGGCAGGTAGCAGTAGACGATGCCGATGTAGGCCGCCGTGGGAGTGTCGATCAGCTGCAGCTTGGGCAGGCCCATGCTGGTCATCAGCGACTGCAGGCCGGTGAACTGCAGGAACTGGTCGAGCAGGCCGTTGCGGTCCAGGATCGCCTTCCACGCATAGACGCGGATCAGGAACGAGGTCCATGACGGCAGCACCACCAGCATCATCGCCACGTTGCGCGCGGCCGGCGACAGGCGCGCGATGGCATAGGCCATCGGGTAGGCGATCAGCAGGGTGAGGAAGGTGGAGATGGCCGCGATCTTGATCGAGCTCAGGAAGGCCTGGGCGTAGATCGAATCGCGGAACAGCGCCAGGTAATTCTCGAGGTTGAGCTTGAGCGAGAACGCGCCATCGACGTACTGCAGCAGCCAGGTGTACGGCGGCGAGCCGACCCGGCTGTGCGAGAAGCTGATCATCAGCACGATCAGGAACGGCACCGCGAAGAACAGCAGCAGCCACAGGTACGGAATGCCGATGACCGTGGCGCGCGCGCCCGGCAGCCAGCGCTTCAGGCCTGCCGCGCTCATGAGGTCAGCACCACGCCGTCGTTGTCGCGCCAGTGCACCCACACCTGGTCGCCCCAGGTCAGGCCATCGCTGGCCCAGCGCTGCGAGTTGGCGAAGTTGGCCAGCACCTTGGCGCCGCTGGGCAGGCGCACGTGGTAGACCGAATGGCTGCCAAAGTAGGCGATGTCCTCGATCACGCCCTGCGCCTTGTTGGTCGGCGCTTCCGGTTCGTCCTTGCCGATCATCACCTTTTCCGGGCGCAGCGCGAACGCGACCGGCTGCCCTTCGTAGCAGGTGATGCCGTGGGCGATGTAGACCGGTGCGGGGAACAGCGGCGAGCGCACGGTCACGTACTCCGGCAGGTCCTCGTCGATGACACCTTCAAACAGGTTGACCGAGCCGATGAAGCCGGCGACGAAGCGGTTGGCCGGCTGCTCGTAGACCTCATCCGGCTTGCCGACCTGCTGGATCCAGCCGGCATCCATCACCGCGATGCGGGTGGCCATGGTCATGGCCTCTTCCTGGTCGTGGGTGACCATCACGCAGGTCACGCCCGACGATTCGATGATGCTGACCAGTTCCAGCTGCATCTGCGAGCGCAGCTTCTTGTCCAGCGCGCCCATCGGTTCGTCCAGCAGCAGCAGCTTGGGCCCCTTGGCCAGCGACCGCGCCAGCGCCACGCGCTGCTGCTGGCCGCCGGAGAGCTGGTGCGGCTTGCGCTTGCCCAGGTGGGCCATCTGCACCAGGTCGAGCATCTCGCCCACGCGCCGGCTGATCGCGTCCTTGGCCAGGCCGTCCTGCTTCAAGCCGAAGGCGATGTTCTGCTCGACCGTCATGTGCGGGAACAGGGCGTAGGACTGGAACATCATGTTGACCGGCCGCTGGTACGGCGGCAGCGCGTCCAGGCGCTGGCCATCGAGGGTGATGCTGCCCTTGGTGGGCGTCTCGAAGCCGCCCAGGCAGCGCAGCAGGGTCGATTTGCCGCTGCCCGAGCCACCGAGCAGGGCGAAGATCTCGCCCTTGCGCACGTCCAGGTTGACGTCGTCGACGGCGACGAAGCCATCGAATTCCTTGCGCAGGTCACGAATGGAGAGATAGCCGGGCGCACCGTTCGCATCGACGACGGCGGCTTCCGGCTGGGCTTCAACGGGCATGGGGGCTCCGGGAGCGGGCGGTGGACAGCGGTGGCCATTCTACCGGCCGGGGGGCGCAAATGCGTGCCGACCAACGGTCGGCACCTACCGGGCCGAAGGGCCCGCCGGGCATGGCCCGGCGCTACCGGGACCGCTGGCCGCGGGGCGCGCCCGGGGGGGGCCCCCGGGGCCCGGGGGGGGGGGGGGGGGGGCCGGT
>NZ_JACVTV010000031.1:0-41114 GCF_016624625.1 Stenotrophomonas sp. S41
GCCTAAAAAACCCCCCCCCCCAACCCCCCCCCCCCCCCCAACCCCGGGGGCGGCAACCCGTGCGCGGAAGACGGCGGCACGCAAGACAGCAGCAAAAAAGGCTGCCCGAACGCGCGCCAGAGCTTGATAATCACCCAGGCAGCCCCACCCGCACCTGCAATGCCAGGTGCGGGATCTGCGCGCCTTCGGTTTCGTTGCTGTCCATGCCTCCTCCCTCGGCTCCAAGCGAGCACCCCAGCGAGCATCGCCGAAAAAGGGGGCCGCGCGGTAGAGTCGAGCTTGCTCGACTCTACCGGCGCAGCGGTCAGGCCGCGCGCGCCACCACGGCACGGGCTGCACCGCCCTGCTCGATCTGGAACACCGACACCGAGGTGGTCAGTGCGTTGGCCTGCTCTTCCAGCGCGCGGCTGGCCGCGGTGGCTTCCTCCACCAGCGCCGCGTTCTGCTGGGTCACCTGGTCCATCTGCACCACCACCTGGTTGACCTGTTCGATACCCGCGGCCTGTTCCTTGCTGGCCGCAGCGATGTCGCTCATCAGCTGGTTGGTGCGCGAACTGGCGTGGGCCAGGCGGGCGATCGCCGCCTCGGACTGTACGGTTACGGCCAGGCCGCTCTGCACCTTGGCGGCGGCATCCTCGATCAGCTCCTTGATCTCCTTGGCGGCGACGCCGGCGCGCTGCGCCAGGGTGCGCACTTCACTGGCGACCACGGCGAAGCCACGGCCCTGCTCACCGGCACGTGCCGCTTCGACGGCGGCGTTCAGCGCCAGGATGTTGGTCTGGAACGCGATGCCGTCGATCACCGTGGAGATCTCGGAGATACGCGCCGAGGACTGGTCGATCTCGCCCATCACCGTTGCCATCTGCGCCATGGCCTGTTCGGTTTCGCGCACGGCAGCACCGGCCGCGTGGGCTTCGCTGTCCGCCTGGCGGGCCAGCTCGGCGTTCTGGCGCACGGTGGAGGTCAGTTCCTCCATCGATGCAGCGGCCTCTTCCAGGTTCGCCGCCTGCTGTTCGGTACGGCGCGAGAGATCACTGTTGCCCGCGGCCAGTTCCTGCGCCGCATTGTTGATGCTGTCGGCCGCCACCTGGATGCCACGGACGATGCCGGTCAGCTGCGTGGTGGTGGTGTTGGCATCGTCGCGCATGCGGGCGAAGACACCTTCGTACTCACCGTCCATGCGCGCGGTCAGGTTGCCGTGCGAGATCGCACGCAGCACATCGGACACGTCGGCAATGCTGGCCTGCGAACTGGCCATCATGGCGTTGAGGTGTTCGACCATCGCGCGGTACTGGAACTGGAACGCCTCGGCATCGCCGCGCACGCTGAAATCGCCCGCGCCGGCGGCCCGGGCCAGCGTGTCGATCTGCGCGCTGATCGCCATCAGGCTCTGCTTCACCGCGGCCAGGGTGCGGGTGAACGCGCCCTTTTCACCCGGGTACTGCGGCAGGTCGCGGCTGAGATCGCCGATCGCGTAGCGCTGCATGACTTCAGCCATCAGCAGTTCCACCTGCACGTGCGATTCCACCAGGCTGTTGGTGGCCTGCACCATGCGGCCGAAATCGCCGGGGAAGGCGCGGGCATCCATGCGGTAGCCGATGGCACCGGCCTCGTGCTGTTCGGCCATCTGCAGCTGCGCGCCAATGGCGGCCTGCACGCTCTGCCGCACGCTGCCCATGGCCTCGCCCAGCTGCGTCAGTTCATCGCGGCCACCCAGGTGGAAGGACTGGTCCAGCTCGCCCTTCGAGAGCTGCTGCGCCAGCTGCACCGCGCGCGCCAGCGGGCCGGTCATGCTGCGCCCGATCATCACCGAAGCGGCGATGCCGACCAGCAGCGCCACGCCGCCCAGCACCAGCAGCTGCAGCAGGCTGCGCTCGCCGAGGCGGATCGCTTCGGCCGCCGCCTCGCGGCTCTCTTTTTCCTCGAAGGCCACGCCATCAGCCAGCGCCTTGTTCCAGCCGTTGGCCGCTTCCTGCACCGGGCCCAGGGTCAGCGCGACCGCGCCGGGCAAATCCCCCTGTTCCATCAGTTCGCTGGTCTGCTTGTTGAGCGGGCGCGCAATGGCACGCTTGGCCGCGATGGCCTCGCCCATCGCCCTGCCCTCGGCATCGCCGGGCAGCGCCTGGTAGGCGGTCCAGCTGGCCTCGTAGCGCTTGACCAGGTCGGCGATGCGTTGCTCGTCGGCCTCGCGCGCGTCACCCTGGCGGATCAGCATCTCGCGGCGCACGACCATCATCTGGTTGTTGGCATCGAGCATTTCCGACAGCAGTCGCACCTTCGCTACGCTGACCTCGACCACCTGCTGCATGGCGTGCTTCTGCACGGCCGTGGCGGTGGCGCCGGTGGCGACCACGGCAGCCACCAGCAGCAGCAACAGGCCAAAGCCAAGGCCAAGACGCCAGGCGACCCTGACATTCCTCAAGTAGTTCATGGGGGGGGGAATCCAAACGTGGAGGGGATGCGCCCTTATCGGCCCGCCGCCCGTGCTCCTTGACCGTGCAACCGCCAACGCTTCGGTGGCGGTTCACATTCTTCGTTCAGCCAGCGACCTCGTGTGGCTGCAGTGGACAGGCGCTGGCCAGGCGCGTGGCCAGGTCCTGGCGCAGGGCGCCGAGCGCGGCGATGCGGGCATCGATGTCGGCGAGCTTTTCCTGCAGCGCGGCCGCCAGCAACGGGCCGGCATCGGCCTGCTCCCACAGCCTGGGCAGGCGCTGGCCGATCTCGGCCAGGGTGAAGCCGAGCTGCTGGGCCGTGCGGATGTAGTGCACCAGCATCGCCGTTTCCTCGGGGTAATCGCGGTAGCCATTGGCCAGGCGCCGCGCGCCGATCAGGCCCTGCTTCTCATAGAAACGCAGGGCTTCGCGCGACAGGCCGCAGGCCTGGGCCAGCTCTCCAATCTGCATGGGGATTCCAGAAAAGACTTGACCTTGAAGTTTACTTCAGCCCTGACAGTACGCCCTCTTTCCCTTGTTGAAGGCGTCCATGCTCACCTCCCGTTACTTCCGCATCGTCCGCGCCAGTGCGTTCTACGACCTGGTGGTCACCCTGCCCTTCGCCCTGCCCTGGACCTTCGCACCGCTGCATGCGGCGATGGCAGCACTGGCCCAGGCCTGGCAGCTGCCGGGCCAGGTCCCCGCACTGGATCCGCTGCACATGCTGCTGGCCAACCTGCTCGGTTCGGTGGTGGTGATGTGGTCGCTGGCCCGCGTGCTCGCCCCCAGCGTGCTGCTGGGCCGGCTCGACGCTGCGGCACGCTGGCTGTTCGCGCTGTGGCAGGTGTATGCGGTGCTGCACGGTGCCAGTGCGATCCTGCTGCTGTTCACCGTGGCCGAGATCGGCTTCGGCGTGCTGCAGAGCTGGCGCATCGAGGATGACTCCGCGCGTTGAGCGCTCATCTGCCGCTCAGCAACACGCTGGTGTTTTCACGCGGGCTGGTCGCGGGGTGCAGGCATGGTGGGGGCACGTTCTGCAGGAGCTTCCCATGCTTTCACCCCGCGTTGCCGTGCTTGCGCTGTCGCTGCTGGTTTCCCCTGCATTCGCGCAGGCCCCGCCAGCCGACCTGCCCGCGCCCATCGCCGAACGCGCCGGACCGGACATCGCCGCACGCTCGCCGTTGCACGCGCAGGTGCTGCTGGACCGCGCCAATTTCTCGCCCGGCCAGATCGATGGCGAAGTGGGCAGCAACCAGCGCCGCGCGGTGTCCGGCTTCCAGGCCGCGCACGGGCTGACCGTGACCGGCGAGCTGGACGATGCCACCTGGAATGCATTGCAGGCCGATGCCAACGCACCGCTGGCCAGCTACACGTTGACCGCCGAGGACGTGGCCGGTCCATTCCAGCCGGTGCCGAAGGGGCCCGCCGCACAGGCCAAGCTGAAGGCGCTGGGCTACGGCAGCGTGGAAGAGTCGCTAGGCGAGCGCTTTCATGCCTCGCCCGAGCTGTTGAAGGCGCTCAACCCCGACGTCGACCTGGGCAAGGCCGGCAGCCGCATCCAGGTGCCGAACATTGCGCCGGCACCGCTGCCGAAGGCGGCCAAGGTGGTGGTCGACAAATCCGATTCCACCCTGCAGCTGCTCGATGCAGCGGGCAAGGTGATCGCGCAGGTGCCGGTGTCGTCGGGCAGCCAGCATGATCCGCTGCCGATCGGTGAATGGAAGATCCTCGGCGTGTACCGCGACCCGCCCTTCCACTACAACCCGAAGCTGTTCTGGGATGCGCGCAAGGGCGAGAAAAAGGCCACGCTGCCGCCGGGCCCGAACAATCCCGTGGGCCGGGTCTGGATCGACCTGTCCAAGCCGCATTACGGCCTGCACGGCACGCCCGAGCCCGGCCATGTCGGCAAGACCGAATCACATGGCTGCGTGCGCATGACCAACTGGGATGCGCTGCGCGTGGCCGATGCCGTGGATACCTCGGTACCCGTCGTGATGCAGGAGTGAGGCGATGCGTCTTTCGCAGCTGATCGTACTGGGCGTGCTGCTGGGGCTGGGTGCCGGCTGGTGGCTGCGCCGCGATGCGGCTGAGCCGGTAGTGGTTGCCCTGCCTGCAACGCCACCCGCAGCCGTGACGGCGGCGCCGGTGAAGCCGCCTGCACCCGCGCGCGTGGATGCTGCGGCTCCAGCACTCACGCTGGCCTCTCCCGGTGCGGATGCGCCCGCAGGCCTGCTGCTGCCCGTGCAGGGCATCCAGGCATCGCAGCTGCGCGACACCTTCACCGATGCACGCAGCGAGGGGCGCGTGCACGATGCCATCGACATCATGGCCGACGCCGGGACGCCGGTGCTGGCGGTGGCCGATGGCACGGTGGAAAAACTGTTCGACAGCGAGCGCGGCGGACTGACGATCTACCAGTTCGAGCCCAGCGGACGCTGGTGCTACTACTACGCCCACCTGCAGCGCTATGCCGATGGCCTGGCGGAAAAGCAGGCGATCAAGCGCGGTGAAGTGATCGGCTACGTCGGCAGCACCGGCAACGCCAGCGCCGATGCCCCGCACCTGCATTTCGAGGTGCACGTGCTGGGCCCGGAGAAGCAATGGTGGAAGGGCGAATCGATCAACCCTTACCCGTTGCTGCAGGCGGCTGGCCGCTGAGGCTTCAGCCGACTGCGCTGCGTGCGGCGCGCAGGCCCGCCTGCAGCGTGTTCACTTCGGCCATCCATTCGTCCAGCGAATCGACCTCGTCCCACAGCTCGCGCAGCTCACTGTCTTCGGCCGTCACCTGCTGTACGGCGCGTTCGGCCAGTGCCAGCAGCGCGGCGGTCGGGCGCTGTGGATTGGCCTTCATCCACGCCTGCAGGTCTTCCTCTTCGGCGATCGCCGGCGAGGGATGGCCCAGCAGCGCCAGGATCACTTCCGCTGCGGCCAGGGCCTTGCTGCCGTCGCCGGCGTCCAGGTCTTCGTCGGTCTCGGCAGCCGTGCGCAGCGCTTCTTCCAGCAGTGAAAGATCCGTGCTTTCGCGCAGGTCGCAGACCAGATCGCAGGCGTCATCGTTTTCGAATGTACCGCTGCCCCATGCACCCATGATGTTGCTCCTTCCTTGATTGATGTCCTGCCACGCGCGGACCGCGAGGCGCGACGCAGAAGCATGCGGCACGGCTGCGGATCCTGGCAACCCACCGGCGCACTCAGAGACCGCAGGCCACCCGCACCGCTTCACAGGCAGCGATGAGGTCTTCCACCAGGCGCCCGCTGACATCCAGTTCGCCCTCGTACTCGGCGATGTTGCGCTGCTGGTGGCACTTGTCGAGCACCCGCCATACCTCGGGGCCCACGCCCAGCGTGTGCTTGAGCGACTGGAACACGATGTAGCGGTTGCTGGGCCGGAACCCGTGCGCACGAAGCGCTGCCAGGCTCAATGCGTGGGCGGCGTTGTAGGCCAGGTCGAAGCGGCTTTCCAGCGAAAGCGTCGCATTGCGTGCGTCACGCAACCGCGCCAGGCCCGAGCGCTGCAGGCCTTCGATCTCGCGCGGATCCGGCGGCTCGGCGCTGAGCGGTTTACCCGGCCCGACCAGGTTCTGCAATGGCGAGGTCATCCATTCCTCCAATCACCCACAGCTTGGGTTGTTCCAGTACTCGCTGCAGGAAGGCATTTCCCTTGTGCAGGCGATCGTTCAATTCGTCGTGCGTGTACAGCGTCGGGTTCACCGGCCGTCCCAGGCGATCTTCCAGCGGATCGAGCACGGCCATCAGCTCAGCATAGCCCAGCGTATCGGAGACCAGCATCAGGTCGATGTCGCTGTGCGCGCTGTCGGTGCGCTTGGCCACCGAGCCGAATACGAAGGCCGCCGCAATCTGGTCCTGCAGCGGCTGCAGTGCGTCGCGCAGCGGCTGTGCCAGGCCGATGGTCTTGTGCACCAGCGCCACCAGTTCGGCATGGATCGGCGAGCCCGCAAACGCGCGATAGCGTTTCTGGTTGCCGACCTTGCGCTGCTCCACCAGGCCACTGGCGACCAGCTTGGCCACTTCGCGCTGCACGGCGCCGGAACCGGCACCGCTGCCACTGATCAGCTCGGAAATGCTGAAATCACGGCGGTCCTGCCCGAACAGCAGGGCCAGCACCCGTTGCTGGGTCTGGGTGAACAGCGCGTCGGCCAGGCCGATGGGGCCTGTGGACGACGATGTGGCGGCTTGGTTACCCATATTGGGCATTATTGTGCCCATATTGGGTATTTAGCAAGTGCGGCGCCTGCCCCGCCGGGCAAGGCCCGGCGCTACCGGGCACTGTTGCGCCGTTGCCAGCGCCGCAGCGCGATGCTCGCGGCGGCCAGCCCGCCAGCGGCAATCAGCAACAGCAGCGCCACCGGCTGCCAGAAGAAGAACGGCCACAGCCAGAGGTAATCGAGGTCGGTCAGCTTCAACACGTCCATCGGCGGCAGCAGTTCCACCGAGGCCGCTCGCCCGGCCAGCGCCGGGTCGACCTCCAGCACGGTCAGCCGCAGCCAGGAACGCCCGCGCGGCAGTGCGTCCCCCCGCCCATAGCCGAAGTACGAGGCGGCGAACCTGCTGGGCCCCACCGACTCCAGCGCACGGGAAACATCCGTTCCGGACGCACCCGAGCGTGTCTTCGCGCGGAACTCGTTGCGATCGGTCGGGGTGTCCGCGCGCAGGCGCAGCTCCGGATCGATCGACGGATCGGCGCCGTCATCGGCGTAGCGCAGGCGCAGCCGCAACGGATCGTCGATGAAACGGTAAACCGTGACCTCGGCGGTCGCGCCGGGCTGCAGCACCAGTGGCAGGGTCTGCGTGCGCGAGGCCAGGTGGTTGGCGGCCGCGCCCAGTACCAGCAGGATGCAAGCCAGCGCCCACAGGCTCCACAGCAGCCACAGGGTCACCCGCGCGACCGTCTCGCCCTTCATGCCGAACTCCCGGTCATCGCGCTGCGTCCCTGCTGGCGTTGGCCACAACGTAGCGCAGAACTGCACGTGACCATAGTGCTGGCGTAAGGCAGCGCGCGAGCCGGCCCGGTACCTCGCCAGATGGCGAGGCTGGGCATCGCACATGCAGAACGGAGGTCAGGCCGGCCTGACTTCCCGGCACACCAGCTCGGCAAGTTCGCGGCAGGCGAAGAACAAGCCTTCCACCACGCCCTCATCGAGGTGGCGGCGGAGCGTGGCCATGGTCTTGCAGCGGTTGGCCGCATGCAGCATCTCCGCCGCGGTGAGGATGGCCACGGCCGCACGGTCGATCCGCGCCAGTGACTGGCGTCGGCCGTCGGACAGGTTTTCCTCCGGCCAGAGCATGCCATCAGAGCCTTCGCCATCACGGATGCGGGTGAGGCAGCCCTGGAAGGTGCTGATATCGGAGGTGGGGTCTTCATCGTCGTTGACGGCATCAACAACATGGAGTGGCGGGTTCTTGCGAGTGGTCATGGCGTCGGCTTCCCTGGCTGTACGTAACAGCGCCACCGCGCAGAAGCGGGGTGGCGGACGGTGCGGGTTGCAAACCGGGATACATGCAGACCGGCGGGTCCGAAGACCCCCACGCACCGCCCGCCATAGAAGGCCGACGGATTGCCAGCCGGCACCGTTTCAGGACGGTGCCGGCTGGCAAGCGCTTACAGCACATATCGCGGGTTTGCATGCCCGGCCACCCTTTTTCGGTGGCGCGCCATGGTGTCTACGCCTGCACGTTCGATTCAATGAGAAAAATCCGAAAGGTCCGGAGGGAATCGAGCGTGCGATGCGAAGTGTTGCATACGCGGGGAGTGGCGGATGCGACAGGAAAAGGCGCGAATCTGCTGCTGCGCGGGCGAGAGCGACGTGCGGTGACGCAAACAACCCGCGCTTCAGAATGGCGCGTGACGCTTATCGCTTACCAGAAGTTGTATGCGGGGATCGTGCAGAAAGTGCGAGTGGCGTGTGGCTTGGGGGAATCTGACGTGGATGGCCGATTTAGAGTGCCGGAAGCGACATGCTGGTGGCTCCGGTTCTGCCAGCCATGGGCTGGCAGAACCGGAGTTGGTGGAGAACCCAAAAAGAAGCGCCGCGACCCTCAGGGAGTCGCGGCGCTCTTTTTCAATTGCACAGCGTTACCACCACGCCGGGCATGGCCCGGCGCTACCGCCCACTCAGGCGAACGGATCCTGCAGGACCATGGTGTGGTCGCGGTCCGGGCCGGTGGAAACGATGCTGATCGGGCAACCGGCCAGCTCTTCCAGCGAACGCAGGTAGGCGCGTGCGGCCGGCGGCAGCTCGTCCCAGTTGGTGATGCCGTGGGTGTTCTCGCTCCAGCCCGGGAACTCCAGGTACACCGGGGTGCAGTCTTCCCAGCCCTGCGCGTCCAGCGGCGCGTACTCGGTGCGCTTGCCGTTGTATTCGTAGGCGATGCAGACCTTCAGCTTTTCCATGCCATCCAGCACGTCGAGCTTGGTGATGCACAGGCCGCTGATACCGTTGATGGCCACGGCGCGCTTCAGCGCGACGATGTCCATCCAGCCGCAGCGACGCGGGCGACCGGTCGAAGCACCGTACTCGGCGCCGCGGTCACGGATGCCCTGGCCGATTTCATCGTCCAGCTCGGTCGGGAACGGGCCGCCGCCGACGCGGGTCGCGTAGGCCTTGGCGATGCCCAGCACGTAGTCGATCGAATCGGCACCGACGCCGGAACCGGCCAGCGCGCCACCGACGGTGGTGTTGGAGCTGGTGACGTACGGGTAGGTGCCGTGGTCGATGTCCAGCAGTGCGCCCTGCGCGCCTTCGAACAACACGCGCTTACCCTGCTTGCGCAGGTCGTGCAGGATGCCGGCCACGTCGGACTTCATCGGCTGCACGTATTCGCCGAAGGCCAGGGCCTCGTCGAAGGTCTTCTGGAAATCGACCGCATCGGTGTTCAGATACTTGGTCAGCACGAAGTTGTGGTAATCCAGCGCCGTGCGCAGCAGCTCTTCCAGCTGCTTGGGGTAATGCAGGTCGGCGATGCGGATGCCGCGACGCGCCACCTTGTCTTCGTAGGCCGGGCCGATGCCGCGACCGGTGGTGCCGATCGCCTTGCCGCCGGCAGCGCGTTCGCGCGCCTGGTCCAGGGCGATGTGGTACGGCATGATCAGCGGCGCGGCCGGGGAGATCTTCAGGCGCGAACGCACTTCGACGCCGGAGGCTTCCAGCTCGGCGATTTCCTTCTGCAGCGCGGCCGGCGAGATGACCACGCCGTTGCCGATCAGGCACAGCGCATCGTCACGCAGGATGCCCGACGGGATCAGGTGCAGGACGGTCTTCTTGCCATTGATGACCAGGGTGTGGCCGGCATTGTGGCCGCCCTGGAAGCGCACCACGGCGCCGATTTCCTCGGTGAGCAGATCGACGATCTTGCCCTTGCCTTCATCGCCCCACTGGGCACCCAACACTACGACAGACTGACCCATGACGGGCTCCTCGATTTGTTGCGGCCATCGGGGCCGCGGACGGGTAAACCGTGGCGGGGCTGGCCAGCACCTGGATGGCGGCTCCAAACGGGGAGCGGCCGGCGATGGAAGGCCCAGACACGGAAAAAGCCGAACGGGGAGGCCCGTCCGGCTTTTGTGCATTATCCGGGTTTCCGGGGTCGGGTGCCACCTTTCCGACGGACGGCTTTACCGGCCGGTCAGGCGCCTCGCCTTCCCGCAAACCGGGGTCAGAGCCGTTTCCTGCGGAAACGGATCCGACCCCTGCCCTTTCAGTGCCGGGCCCACCACAGCAGGCTCAGGCCGGCCAGCAGGACCAGGCCGCCGAAGCTGCGCAGGGCCGGGCTGGGCAGGTCCAGCAGGCGCTCGGCCATGCGCTTCCAGGCCAGCGGGGCGACGAACAGCAGCAGGCCTTCGAGCACGGCCACCAGGCAGACGGCCGCGAACAGATCTTTCATGCGGGGGGACTCCGGAAAAAACACGGGGCCCGGCATCTGGCCGGGCCCCGTGGGATCTTGCCGAACGACCTCAGCGGTCGTTCTTGAGGTACTGCAGGAACGGGTCGTTCTTGTCCAGGACGATCACGCCGTTGCCGTCGGTCATGGAGCCACGGTAGGCCTCCAGGCTGCGGTAGAACGCGTAGAACGACGGGTCGGCCGAGCCGGCCTTGCCGTAGATGCGGGCCGCATCGGCATCGCCTTCACCGCGCAGGCGCTGGGCATCGCGCTCGGCTTCGGCGATCAGCACGGTGCTGTCACGGTCGGCCTGGGCACGGATGGTCAGCGACTGCTCCTCGCCCTCGGCGCGCAGCTTGGCGGCTTCCTGCTTGCGCTGTGCGCGCATGCGCTCGTACACGTCGTTGATCACCTGGCTGTCGGTGGGCAGGTCGACCTGCTTGATGCGCAGGTCGATCATCTGCATGCCCAGCCCGGACACCGCTTCGTTGATGCCCTTCAGCTGCTCGGCGATCAGCTCGCTGCGGTCGCCGGATACCAGCTGCTGCAGGGTGCGCGAGTTGATCTGGTTGCGCAGCGAGTCGGTGATGATCGGCGCCAGGCGGGCATTGGCCACGCGCGGGTCACCACCGGTGGCACGGAAGTAGTCGCCCACGTTGGAGATGTAGCCCACGGCGAAGAAGTCGACGCTGACGTCCTTCTGCTCGGCGGTGAAGTAACGCGCCGGTGCCGTGTCCAGCACCTGGAAGCGGCGGTCGAACACGCGAACGGTTTCCACCACCGGCACCTTGAAGTGCAGGCCCGGCTTGATGTCCGAACGCACCACCTTGCCCAGGTTCAGGACCATGGCGGTCTGGTCCTCGCGGACCACGTAGACCGAACCCAGCAGGGCCAGCAGGGCCGCCACGACGACGGCAATCCAGATAGAACTTCTCATCGGCTGCCCTCCTCACGGCCGCTCGGACGCCCGGTCGGGCGGGCCACCGGCCGGCCCGGGTCACGGGAAACTTCGGTTGCGGTACCCGGCAGCGACGGCATCACCACATCCGGATTCGGCACCGGGGCCGGGGCCGAGGCGCCCGGACGGGTGTCGCCGGTCATCGGCACGTAGATCAGCTGGCGACCATCGCCACCGATCACCTTGCGGTTCTCGCTCAGCACCTGCTGGACGGTTTCCAGCCACAGGCGCTTGCGGGTCACTTCCGGGGCGTCCTTGTACTGGGCCTGCAGCAGGCTGAAGCGCTGTGCGTCACCCTCGGCCTTGGACACCACGGCCTGCTTGTAGCCTTCGGCGGTGGTACGGGCACGCGAGGCCTGGCCTCGGGCTTCCGGCACGACCTTGGCGGCGTAGGCCTGGGCTTCGTTGATCAGGCGTTCCTTGACCTGCTGGGCACCGTTGACCTCGTCGAAGGCCGGCTTGACCTCCTCCGGCGGACGGGCGTCCTGCAGGGTCAGGCCGGTCACGGTGAGGCCGGTCTTGAACGCACCCAGCAGCGCCTGCAGGCGCTCCTCGGCGGCCACGGCCAGCGGGCCACGGTTGTTCAGCACCGAATTGAGGTCGGCACGACCGACTTCCTCACGCACCGCGCTCTGCGCGGACTGTTCCAGCACCTGGTCGGCATCGACGGTACCAAACAGGTACTGCTGCGGATCATCGATGCGGTACTGCACGTTGAGCGAGACGTTGACGATGTTCTCGTCGCGGGTCAGCACCGGCACCTGGATCGAGAAGGTCTTGATCTCGGTGGCATTGACCTTGGTGACCGACTCGATCGGCCACGGCAGCTTGAAGTTCGGGCCCGGGGTCAGGATCCGCGAGAACTGGCCGAAGCGCAGCACGACGCCTCGCTGCTGTTCGCCGATCAGCTGGAAGCTGGAGAACAGCACCAGCAACACCACCGCCGCCGCCACCCAACGCAGGATGCCGCCATCGAACAGGTCCTTCAGCGGCCCGGGCAGACCGCCCCAGCCACCGCCATTGCCACCGCCACGCGACCCGAACGGCCCGCGTCGATTGTCCTCGGGGCCTTGTCCGCCCTTGTTGCCGCCGGGTGTATTCCAGGCCATGCACGCTCCATCAATATTGGGCTGCGGCGCGGGCCCTTCCCGCGGCGCCAGCCGTGAATCTTCACCGATCATACAAGATGGGGCGGACTGGCAGGTTTGAAAGGGCCATGACCGGGTAAGGTGGCGTTTTCCTCGAAGTCAGGCAGCGCCGATGGCCCCCACCACCCCGTTCACCGCCTTCCGGATCGAAAACGACGATGCCGGCTACCGCAGCGGCCTGGTCCAGCTGGGCGTGGACGACCTCAGCCCCGGCCAGGTGCTGATCCGCGCCCACTGGTCCTCGGTCAACTACAAGGACGCCCTGGCCGGCACCGGCAAGGGCAAGATCCTGCGGCGCTTCCCGCTGGTCGGTGGCATCGACGTGGCCGGCACCGTGGTCGCCTCCAGCGACCCGGCCTGGCGCGAGGGCGACGCGGTGCTGGCCACCGGCTGCGGGCTCAGCGAGACCCGTGACGGCGGCTACAGCCAGTACGTGCGGCTGGAATCGCGCGCGGTCATCGCCCAGCCTGCCGGCCTGAGCCCGCGCGAAGCGATGGTGCTGGGCACGGCCGGCTTCACTGCCGCCCTCGCCCTGCTGCGCCTGCAGGACAACCGGTTGACCCCGGGGCACGGCCCGCTGGCGGTGACCGGCGCCACCGGCGGGGTCGGCGCGCTGGCCGTGGACATCTTCAGCCGTGCCGGTTACGACGTGCATGCGATCAGCGGCAAGCCGGAGCAGGCCGCCTTCCTGCACGACATCGGCGCCGCCGAGGTGCTGCCGCGCGAGGCACTGGCCGATACCGCGCCGCTGCAGTCTGCCCGCTTCGGCGGTGGCCTGGACAATGCCGGTGGATCGATGCTGGCCAGCCTGCTGGCGCAGACCGTGCCCTATGGCAGCGTGGTCAGTGCCGGCCTGGCCGCCAGTCCGAAACTGGACATGACGGTGATGCCGTACATCCTGCGTGGCGTGTCGCTGCTGGGCGTTTCTTCGGCCAGCGCGCCGCGCGGCCTGCGCGAAGCGGTGTGGGCGCGACTGGGCGGCATGTGGAAGCCGCAGCACCTGGACCGGATCTGCACGGCCGAAGTCGGCCTGACGGACCTGCCGGGCGTGTTCGAACGGATGCTGGCCGGTGGCTCGCTCGGCCGCACGGTGGTGCGGATCGACTGAACGTCGCAGGCAGGCGACGGACGGCAGCTGCCGTGTTCCCACCCGCAATGTGCCCGCACTACACTGCGGGCATGACACGGGGAACAACATGGCACGCATTCTGATCGTCGACGACTCACCGTCGCAGCTGTTGGGGATACAGCGCATCGTCGAGAAACTCGGGCACCAGATCCTGACCGCCACCGATGGCGCGGCCGGGGTGGAAACAGCCAAGGCCGAACTGCCCGACCTGGTGCTGATGGACGTGGTGATGCCCAACCTCAATGGTTTCCAGGCCACCCGCACGCTCGCCCGCGACGAGGCGACCCGGCATATTCCGGTGATCCTGGTGACCACCAAGGACCAGGACACCGACCGCATGTGGGGCATGCGCCAGGGCGCCAAGGCCTACATCACCAAGCCGTTCTCGGAAGACGAACTGTCCGAGGTGCTGGAGCGCGTGTTCGCCGGCCAAGGCTGAGACGGCTTTTGTAGAGTCGAGCCATGCTCGACTGCTGTTGGTTGCGGCAGTCGAGCATGGCTCGACTCTACATGTCAAAACCGCCGGCCAGCGGCCGGCACTACCTTCAAATGGTTTCGCCAAAGGCCTTTGCCAGGTTCCGGTACGCCTTCTTCTGCGCCTCGTCGGTCGCCGCCGGGGCCACGATCTCCAGCTCCACGATCTGGTCGCCATCCGGGTTGCCCGGCAGGCCGCGGCCGCGCAGGCGCAGCTTGCGACCGGCATCGGAATCGGCCGGGATCTTCAGTTCCACCGCACCGCCCAAGGTCGGCACGCTGATGCTGGTGCCCAGCGCGGCCTGCCACGGGGTCACCGGCAGCGTATAGAGGATGTTGCGGCCATCGACCTCGAACTGAGGGTGGGCGGCGTATTCCACTTCCAGCAGCAGGTTGCCGCCATGGGTGCCCTGCCCTGACAGGCGGATCACCTGGCCCGGGCGGATGCCCTTGGGCACGCGCACGTCCAGCTGCTTGCCGTTGACGGTGATGCGCAGGCTGTCGCCGCCGTAGGCCGCTTCCAGCGGCACCGACAGCTTGGCCCGGGTATCGCGGTTGGGCGCCTGGCCGTGGCTGCTGAAGCCCGGGCCGGGGCCGGCGCCCTGGCCGCCACGCTGACGCGCGAACAGGCTCTCGAAGAAATCGCTGAAGCCGCCGCCGGCACCGCCGCCGCCGAACACTTCCTCGAAATTGAAGCCACCGGCACCGCCGTAGTTCGGCGGCACGTTGAATTCCTCGCCCGGGCGGTAGCCCTGCGCGCGCAGCTGGTCATAGGCCGCGCGCTTTTCCGGATCGCGCAGCGCCTCGTAGGCTTCGTTGACCGCCTTGAACTTGTCCTCGGCGCCAGCCTCCTTGCTCACGTCCGGGTGGTACTTGCGCGCCAGCCGGCGGTAGGCGGTCTTGATCTCGGCCTCGCCCGCACTCGGTTCCACCCCCAGGGTGGCGTAGTAATCCTTGAATTCCATCCAGCTACCTCGATCTGCTTCGGCCGCGCCGGTGGCGCCGCCCCAGGTTCATTCTACGCGCCGGCATGCTACGCCGCTGCCCGTACGGCGCCGGTGACGCCGACTGATCCAGCGCAATGCGGCTGCCACCGCCCGGCCCCAGGATGGGGTGTGCACACCGGGTTTCCAATGTCTTGACGCCTCCGTCCCATCAGCCCCACTAGCCTGCCACCAGCAAGGAGTTCCCATGACGATCCATGTCGGCGACCGTATTCCGGAAGTAACCCTCAAGCGCATCCGCGAGGGTATCGAAACGCTGGACACCCATGCCCTGTTCGACGGGCGCCGGGTGGTCCTGTTCGCCGTGCCCGGCGCCTTCACCCCGACCTGCTCCGCCCGCCACCTGCCCGGCTTCGTCGAGAAGTTCGCGGCCTTCCGCCAGCGTGGCATCGACGTGTACTGCATGGCGGTCAACGATCCGTTCGTGATGAAAGCCTGGGCCGCCGACCAGCACGTGCCCGAAGGCCTGCTGATGCTGTCCGACGGCAATGCCGAACTGACCCGTGCACTGGGCCTGGAGCTGGATGCCAGCGCCTCGGGCATGGGCATCCGTTCGCGTCGCTTCGCCCTGTACGTCGACGACGGCGTGGTCCGCGCCGCCTGGATCGAGGCGCACGGCCAGTTCGAGGTGTCCTCGGCCGACTACGTGCTGGAGCACCTCCCCACCTGACACCCCACTGCAAGAGGAACCGGCCAGCCATGTCCAACAAGCCAGCCAAAGCCAGCAAGTCCGCCGCCAAGCCCGGCACCAAGCCCAGCCCCCAGGTGCCCGGCATCAGCGACCGCAAAACCCTGCGCGAGCGCGCGCGACGCAACATCGAGGACGGTGCGATCACCGACAGCTACAGCGCCGACCGCAAGGCGGTAATCAAGCTGCTCAACGATGCGCTGGCCACCGAGTATGTGTGCGTGCTGCGGTACTACCGCCATTACTTCATGGCCAAGGGCATGCTGGCCGACGCGGTCAAGGCCGAGTTCCTCGAACACGCGCAGCAGGAACAGGCGCACGCCGGCAAGCTGGCCGAGCGCATCGTGCAGCTGGGCGGCGAACCGGACTTCAATCCGGACACGCTGACCGCACGCTCGCATGCCGAGTACAAGGAAGGCAGCGACCTGCGCGACATGGTGCGCGAGAACCTGGTGGCCGAGCGCATCGCCATCGACAGCTACCGCGAGATGATCAACTTCATCGGCGACCGTGACACCACCACCAAGCGCATCCTGGAGGAGATCCTGGCGCAGGAGGAGGAGCATGCCGATGAGTTCGCCGACCTGCTGGATGGGTGGATCGGGAAATGATCCGGTAGATGCGGTCGCACGGGTAGCGCCGGGCCATGCCCGGCGTCAACGGATGACGGTGAACCGCACCTGCGTCCACGCGCCATCGGTGGCCAGTGCGGTCAACGTATGCGCGCCGGGATCGGCGAATTCGCGCTGCATCAGCTGCGCGCCCTGGGTGCGGGCGATCCAGCGACCATCCAGCAACCAGTCCACCGCCTGTTCGCTGCCCAGCGCGCGCAGCTGCAGGCGCACGCCGTGCTCGGCATTGGGTGCCCGCGCCAGTGCGGCGCCATCGTTCAGACCATCCACGTGCAGGGCCACGCTCGCTTCGCGGCCATCGTCGCGGCAGTCCTCTGCCAGTGGCGGCAGCTGCGAGGCATCACGCGTGGCCTTGGGCAGCCACGGTGACAACAGCGCCGGCCAGCGCGCGATCTCGCGCTCGACTTCGGTGTGCGGCGCGCTGCAGTCGGCGGACAGCCGCTGGCCGCTACGCGCGTCGGCCATGTAACGCTGGCGGCCCGGCTGCCAACGGCGCGCCTCGCGCTCAGGGAAGGTCGGCGGCACGCCACCGTCCAGCAGCCAGGCCGGCATGCGCCGCTGGCACAACGCGGCCGGCAACGATTCGGCCAGTTCGCCGGTGGGCCAGCACACATCGGCGCGGCTGACGCTGGCCGGCATCGGCGCGGCGGCGGCATCGCCGGGCTGGCGCGGCAGGCTGTCGACCACTTCGAACATCAGCGGCAATGCGGTAACCGCGCCGTACTGACCCGGCAGCGGCGTGCCATCGGGTCGCCCCACCCACACGCCTACCGTGTAGTGGCGCGTGCTGCCGATCGCCCACGCGTCGCGGTAGCCATAGCTGGTGCCGGTCTTCCAGGCCACGCGCGGGCGGCCGCCAACATCGAAGGTTCCCACGCCATAGCCCGGGCGCGGATTGGATTCGAGCATCTCGCGCACGATCCAGCTGGCCCCGGGCGAGGCCAGGCGCCGCTCGATCATCGGCTCGTCGTCGGTGTAGCGCACGCGCCCGGCGATGCCGTTGCGGTTGAGCGCGGCGAAGGCGCCGACCAGATCCTCCAGGCGCGCACCGGTGCCGCCAAGGATCAGCGACAGGTTCGGCGAACTGCCCGGCGGGAAGCGCAGCTGGATGCCCGCGTGCGAGAGACGCGCGGCGAAACGCGCCGAGCCCACCCGCTGCAGCAGGTCCACCGCCGGCACGTTCAGCGACAGGCGCAGCGCGCTCGATGCACCGACCGGCCCATTGAAGGCCTCATCGAAGTTGCCCGGCCGGTAGCTGCCGAAACTCTGCGGCGCATCCACCAGCAGGCTTTCCGAATGGATCAGGCCATCGTCCAGCGCCATCGCATACAGGAAGGGCTTGAGCGTGGAGCCGGGCGAGCGCCAGGCCTGCACCATGTCGACGTGACCCAGGCGCTGGCGGTCACCGAAGGCCAGCGTGCCGACATAGGCACGGGCCTGCAGGGTCTGGTTGTCGACCACCAGCAGGGCGGCCGAGGTGCGCTCGGGCAGCGTGGAGAAATAGCTGGCCACGCGCTCTTCCAGCGTGCGCTGCAGGTCCAGGTCGATGCTGCTCTGGATGCGCGCCTGGCCCGGATGCGCCGAATGCAGCCGCTGCGCCAACAGTGCCGCATGCATCGGCGGGCGCAGCGAGCGTGCGACCACGTTCTCGATGCGCGCGTCCTCCACCTCTTCCGGCGTCCACACGCCAAGCTCGGCCATGCGCGCCAGCACCTTGTCACGCGCCTTCTGCGCGGCTTCCGGGTGGCGGTCCGGGCGCAGCCGGCTCGGCGCCTGCGGCAGCACCGCAAGCAGGGCGGCTTCGGCATGCGACAGCTGGGTGGCCGGTTTGCCCAGGTAGGCCCAGCTCGCCGCTTCCACGCCCTCGATCGTGCCGCCGTAGGGCGCGCGTTCCAGATACAGCGCCAGGATCTGCGCCTTCGACAGGTGCACTTCCAGCTGCACCGCGCGCAGCATCTGCTTGAGCTTGCCCCACGGCGTGCGCGAATGCGGATCTAGGATGCGCGCGACCTGCATGGTGAGTGTCGAACCGCCCGACACGATGCGGCCGCCGCGCAGCAGCTGGCCGCTGGCACGCAGGATCGCCAGCGGGTTGATGCCGGGGTGTTGCCAGAACCAGCGGTCTTCGTAGGTCAGCAGCGCCTGCAGGTACAGCGGCGAGACGCTGTCGGCCGATGCCGGGTAGCGCCACACGCCTTCGGCATCGGCGAAGGCGCGCAGCGGGCTGCCATCAGCGGCCACCACCAGGGTGCTGGTATCGCGCTGCTTCGGCAGCGGCGGCGGGAACGCGAAATCGAGAACCAGCAGCAGGACCAGCAGCGCCGCCGTGCCCCAGCGCAGCCAGGGCCACAGCGGCTGCAGCCGGCGGCGCAGGGCCGCCCGCCGGGTCGTCCGGTCGTTGTTCATTGCAGCGTGCCGGTGGGACGGGCCGCGCCGTCGCGGCCCGTCCGCGCGGTCACGGCTGGACCACCGTGATCGTGGTCGGGTTGCTGCGGCCCACGCCACGCAGCTGCGGGCGGTACATGTCTTCCACCAGCGGCGGCGGCACCGAGTAGGTGCCCGGGGTCACCGCGCGCACCAGGTAGAACACGTTGGCCTTGCCACCACGCGACAGCTTCAGTGCGGCCACGTAGCGGTCGTCGCGGAACTCCTCGTGCTTGGTGTCGGCGGCCGAGCTGCGGTCGCTGATGGTGATGCCATCGACCACCACGTCGGCCCACTGCTTGGCATCGCCCAGGTTGAAGTTCTCGATCTCCAGGCCGGCCGGCAGCAGGTCGGTCAGCAACGCATCGGGCATCTGCGTATCGGCACTGATGGTGATGCGCACGATCAGCGCTTCGCCTTCCTTCAGCGGGCGCGGCGTCCACGGCTTGCCGTCGGTGCCGAAGTAGGTCCGCTCGACGCCCAGCACGCTGTTGTCCGGCGCAGGCGCACTGCGCGGGATGCCGGCCACGTCGATGCTGGCGAACATCGGCGGCTGGCCCTGCGGGGTGAAGCGCACGCCGCTGGCCAGTTCGCTGCCGGTGAAGTTGCGGCCGAACAGCTTGCGCTGGCCGATGGTTTCGCTGTTGCCACCGATCACCAGTTCACCGGCCACCAGTGCCTTCTGGTTGGCCGCCAAGGCCTTGCCGAGGCGGGCGATGGCCACCTGCTCCTGCGTGCTCAGCCACATCCAGCCGGCATTGCGGCGGGCATCCAGGCCACGGCCGAGATCGACCGCGCGTGCATCCCAGGCCGGCTTGGCCAGCTTGTTTTCGTGGGTCAGCGCGATCATCAGCGCGTCATCGCGGATGGCACTGCCGTAATCGCCGAAGTACGACGGACGCTCGCTGCTGGACTTGGCGAAGCCGGCAGCAATCGCCGCCTGGCCACGCTTGGCGTCACCCTGCAGCGACAGCGCCACGCCCAGGTGGACCAGCGACAAACCACCGACGGCCTTGCTGCGCTCGTTGTCATACAGCGTGCGCAGGGTACCCAGCGGCGCGCGGTTGACGCGGGCCAGCACGTAGCCGGAATACGCCTGGTTGGCGAACTTCAGCTTCTCGCGGTCATCCTGGCCGTAGAACTGGTTGCCACCGGACAGCAGGTCCTCGCTGAGGCGGTTGAGTGCCTTCTGCAGCACGTTGTCCGGCACGGCGAAGCCACCGTCCTTGGCATCGAGCAGGAACTCGGTGATGTACGGGGTCAGCCACGGGTTCACGTAGCCGTCGTCACCCCACATGGAGAAGTTGCCGTTGGCCACCTGCATCGACGCCAGGCGACCGAACGCGCCTTCCATGCGCTCGCGGCGGGTCTTGGCATCCAGGCCGTCGGTGCCGAGCATCGACGAAGTCGCCTGGTCCAGGATCAGCGCGGCGTAGCCCTTGCTGGTGGTCTGTTCGGCACAGCCGTAGGGATAGTTCAGCGCGCCCTGCAGGGCACTGGCGAACGGGATCGGCGGCAGCGGGCTGACCAGCAGGCGCGCATTGACCGACTCGGCCATCAGGCCATCGGCCAGGCCGCCATCCAGGCTGACCGCGGCCAGTGGATCCAGCGTGCGCACCTGCGAACGGATCACCTGCGGCCACGCCGCACGCACCGGCAGGTCGTAGCGGCGGTCGGCCTTGAAGCCGTTGCCGTCCACGCGCACCCGCACCTTGGCCACGCTGTTGCCCTCGCGCGCCGACAGCGGGAAGCTCAGCGTGGTCTTGGCGTCGACGTTCAGCTGCACGTTGCGGCTGCCCTCGCCCAGGCCCAGCGGGCCTTCGGTGTCCACCTGCACGTTGAACTGGCCGGGCTTGCCGGTGAAGTTCTGCACGTCCAGGGTGACGGTGCTGCGGTCGCCCGGGGCGAGCACGCGCGGCATGCTGGCCTCGGCCAGGATCGGCGCGCGCACGATGGTTTCCACATCACGCTTGCCGTACTGGTCATCGCTGTAGACCAGCGCCGACACGCGCAGGGTGCCGTTGAAGTCCGGCACCTTCAGGCGGATGCGCGCATTGCCCTTGGCATCGAGCTGCACCGGGCCGGAGAACAGGTCCACGGTCTGCACGCGCGCGGTCGGCCGCTTGGCCTGCGGCAGTGCCTGCAGGGCCATGTCGCCGCCGAACTTCAGCTTGCCGTTGCTGCCGTCGAAGCTTTCGATCACACGGCTGTAGATGTCGTAGGCATCAATGCCGAGGCGACGCTGGGCGAAGAAGTGCGCGCCGGCATCGGGCACCGGGAAGCGGGTGATGTTGAGGATGCCCACGTCCACCGCCGAGACGGTGACGTGCGCGGTCTTGCCGGCCAGCTGCGGCGCGCTGACCGTCACCGGCAGGTCCTGTTCCGGGCGCATCTGCTTGGGCGCTACCAAGCCCACGGCCACGGTGCGGCCCTTGCGGTCCATCGGCACGTGCACCACGCCCACGGCGCGGGCCGGGGTGATCTTGCTGGGCGCACTGCCGCCACGGAACACCAGCGCGGTGATGTAGACGTCGTGGCGCTCCCAGTCGGCGGTGACCGGGATCTTGTAGGTGGCACCCGGCTTGGCGTCGATCTCCTGCACGTACAGCATGCGGTCGCTCTCGACCATCAGGATGCCCTTGCCGGCGTGCGGCGGGGTCACCGTCACCTGCAGGGTGTCACCGGCCTTGTAGCCGGTCTTGTCCAGGCCCAGCTTGACCTTGTCAGGGCGTGCATCCAGGCCGCGGTTGTCATCGCCCCAGCTCCAGCCGGCGCGGAACGGATAGCGGCTGGTCAGGCCGGTGGACGGATCGAACACGTCCACCCGGTACTCGCCCCACTCCACCGGGAAATCGAAGGCGACCGCGCTGCTGCCGGCATCGACGGTGCGGGTTTCCTTGTTCTCGAAGCGGCGGGTGAAATCGTAGTCCCAGCGGTTGTCGTTGAAGGTCCAGTGGTAGTCGCGCAGCTCGCGCACCAGGGTCACCTTCAGGCCTTTGGCCGGCTGCGGCTTGCCGGCGGCATCGACGCGCATCAGCTCGAAGCGCGCGTTGCCGTTGGAATCGGCACCGTCCTCGGGGTTGAACAGCGGGCGCACGCCGACCAGCGCATTGGCCGGCCACATGACGCGCTTGAGGGTGCGGGTGACCGTGCGGCCACCGGTTTCATACAGACTGCCCGACAGCACCACGGCGATCGGCGCCTTGGCCTTGGCCGCCTCTTCCGGCAGGGCCACGTCTTCGCGCAGCTGGCCATTGGCCGGCAACGTGGTGTCGACCACGTCCTTGGCTTCGCGCGGCAGCTGCAGGGTCGGGTCACCGAAGAAATAACCCGGCAGGCCTTCCACCGGCTGCTGTTCGGCGGCCACGGCCAGGCGCGCGGTGAAGCGGTTGCCATCGGCCGGGGCGCCATACAGATAGGCACCATTGGCCTGCAGGCGCAGCTCCTCGCCCGGCTTCAGCGTCTTCTGCGCGCTGTCCAGGTCCAGCTTCATGCGCTCGGGCAGGAACTCCTCGATGCGCAGGGTCATGCCCTGGATCGCTTCCTTGCTGGCCGGGTCGGTACGGAATTCCACCTGCCAGCGCCCGGTCGGCGCCTCGGCGGGGATGGTCTGCTCGAAGTTGATGTAGCCCTGGTCGCCGGGCTGCAGGCGGGTCTCGCGGAAGGTCTTGCCGTCGGGCTGTTTCAGGCGCAGGAACACCGGCTGAGCCTTCACCGGCTTGCCGTCGTTGTCGCGGAGCAGGGCCGACAGGCGCACGGTTTCGCCGGGACGGTACAGGTCGCGACCGGACCAGGCGTAGACGTCGAACCAGGCATTGTCACGACCGGCCACGGCGAATTCGCTCAGGTCCAGCGCCGGCTGGTTGAACGGCAGGAAGCTGGTGTCCTTGCCGCTGCTGGCCACCAGCACGTGGGTCGCGTCCAGGGTGTAGTTCAGCAGCGCGTTGCCGTTGCTGTCGGTGCTGCCCTTGAGCACCACCTCGCCCTTGGCGTCGAGCACGCGCAGATCGACGTTCTTCAGCGCCGCACCGTCCTTCAGCGCGGCGGTGTGGACGAACAGCTTGTCCTTGTAGGCACGGGTGTGCAGGCCGATGTCGCTGACCGAGAAGAACGCGGTATCGAACTCGCCTTCATAGTCGCCGGTGCGCTTGAGCAGGGCGAAGTACAGACCCGGCTCCTGCAGCTCCTTGATGTCCTGGGTCGGCAGGTAGGTCAGCACGCGCTCGTTCTGCTTGCCACCGAGGATGAAGCGGTTGACGTAGACCGGCTCGGCCAGCTTGTTGATGGGGCTGCGCTCGTAGTCGCTGCTCAGCTCCCAGCTGCCACGGCGGCCGCCGCGCTGGTACTGGCTGAAGAAGGTCGGCAGGTCCTTCTCGCGCACGCGCAGGAATTCGACGTCGACCTCGGGCACGTTCACCGACACCACCGGCAGGCCACGGCTGTCTTTGGCCGGCAGCACACTGCCCTGCGAGGCGAAACCGGCGACCGGCTTCAGTTCGCCGCTGAACACCTTCTGCTTCAGTTCCTTGCCCAGGCGGCTGCCGTCGGCGGCCAGCAGATCTTCGGAAACGACCAGGCTGTATTCCTTGCCGGCTTCGACGAAGGGGTAGCGCAGGGTCAGGCCGTCATCGGACAGGGTCCAGCTGCTGTCGTCGGTGCCGACCTTCTGTTCGAAACGCACCAGCTTGTCGAAGTCCTGGGTGCCGACCAGCGGGCGCGAGAACTCCAGCGCCAGCGACAGGCCCTCACTCTTCTGGTCCGGGTACGCGCGCAGCAGGGTGAAGTCCTTCACCTGCTCGGCCTTGGTGGCGATGGCTTCGCCGCTGGCCTTGGGCAGCTGCCCGCTGTCATTGCGACAACCGGCCAAGCCCAGCAACAGGCCTCCTGCCAGCACAGCCGCCGCCCAACCCCACCGCTTCCGCCGTGCCGGACCGCTCATGTCGTCACTCCTTGATCGAGGCGGCCATTATAGGCGCGCCGCGCCAAGGAGTTGACGCACCGGCGGTCGGAAACCCGGTCCCGCCCGGAACCCGGCAGCCGACAACCTTGGCTGGCGCCCCCCATGCCAACCAAGGTTGGCGGCTACCAGGGCATTACTCGGCCGGTACCCGCACCTTGCCTTCCATCAAGACGCGGGCGCTGCGGCTCATGATGGCCTTGGAAACCGTCCACTGGCCGTCAACGCGCCCGGCCTGGGCGCCCACGCGCAGCGTGCCGGACGGATGGCCGAAGGTCACCGCCTCGCGTTCACCGCCACCGGCCGCGCGGTTGACCAGGGTGCCCGAAATCGCCGCCGCGGTACCGATGGCCACGGCTGCCGTACCCATCATCGCGTGGTGCAGCTTGCCCATCGACAGCGCGCGCGCGTGCAGGTCGATGGCCGAGGCCGGAATGGCCTTGCCGCTGGACGATACGTAATCCTGCGCTGGCGCCACGAACGCCACCTTCGGCGTGTGCTGGCGGGTGGCGGCATCCTCCAGCTTCGAGATCAGGCCCATGCGCAGCGCACCGTGGGCGCGGATGGTCTCGAATTTCTGCAGTGCCGCCTTGTCTTCGTTGATGGCCGGCTGCAGCTCGGTGCCGGTGTAGCCCAGATCGGCGGCGTTGAGGAAGATGGTCGGAATGCCTGCGGTGATCATCGTCACCTCGAAGCTGCCCACGCCCGGCACATCCAACGTATCAACCAGGTTGCCGGTGGGGAACATTGCGCCGGCATCGCCGTCGTCGGACGGATCGATGAATTCCAGCTGGATCTCGGCGGCCGGGAAGGTCACGCCGTCCAGTTCGAAATCACCGGTCTCCTGCACTTCGCCATCGCGCATCGGCACGTGGGCGATGATGGTCTTGCCGATGTTGGCCTGCCAGATCCGCACGGTGCACAGGCCATCGCGCGGCACCCGGGCCGGATCGACCAGGCCGTTGGCAATGGCGAACGGACCGACGGCGGTGCTGAGGTTGCCGCAGTTGCCGCTCCAATCGACGAAGGCGGTGTCGATCGACACCTGGCCGTACAGATAATCCACGTCGTGGTCGGGCACCGAGGCGCTGGAAATGATCACGCACTTGCTGGTGCTGGACGTCGCCCCGCCCATGCCGTCGGTGTGCTTGCCATACGGATCGGGCGAACCGATCACGCGCATCAGCAGCGCATCGCGCACGGCGCCCGGGACCTGGGCGGCTTCGGGAAGGTCCTGCAGGCGGAAGAACACGCCCTTGCTGGTGCCACCGCGCATGTAGGTGGCGGGAATACGGAGTTGCGGGAGGAAGGTCATCGTCGGGTCCACGCGTTGGAATATCAGGAAATGTCTTGCATCAAGTGATCGAGCCCACGGTCAACACACCACACACGCATGACGTGCACGCACTCAGGCAGGTCGACGTAATAGATCAAGTAACGATCAAAGGAAGAAACCGGCATGAAGCGCAACGGCCCAGGCAGCTGCGCGGCGAGATCGGCGTGCCTGGTGGAGCCCGAAGCAGGAAACAGGGCGATGCGCTGCAGGGTGGCCTCCAACTCGGCCAGGAAACGCACGCCCAGTGCCATCCCTCCCTGTCGCGCGAACCAAAGCGCGGTATCGGCCGCGTCGGTCTCAGCACTCGGCCTCCACTCAATCGCCTTCACGCTCCATCCTTTCGGTCAATTCACGACGCATCCGTTCGAAGGTTTCACCGGTCACTGGAATGGCAGGGCCCGAGGCCAGCCCCTCGGCGATGAGCTTCTTGAGCAACTCCTCCGCCTTGCTGCGCTGCCGCTGGCGGATCAAGTCGCGCACATAGTCCGAAGTACTGGAGTAGCCGCCTTCGCGCACTTCCTCATCCACGAACTGCTTGAGCGGGTCGGTCAGCGAAATGTTCATGGTGGCCATGAAACTCTCCTTTGGCAGTTTTTGCCAAGTCAGTGTGCGCCCCGCCCTCGTGTCGGACAAGCCCGCACCCGCTCTCCGGGGGCAGGCATTCAGCGGGCTATCACGCCACCTTGGCGCCTTCCAGGAAATCCTGGGCGAAGCGCTGCAGCACGCCGCCCGCCTCATAGATCGCCACTTCCTCGTCGCTGTCCAGGCGGCAGGTGACCGGCACGACCACGTCCTGGCCGTCGCGGCGGTGGATGACCAGGGTCAGTTCGGCACGCGGGGTGCGCTCGCCGACCACATCGAAGGTCTCGGTGCCGTCGATGCCCAGGGTCAGGCGCGTGGTGCCCGGCTTGAACTCCAGCGGCAGCACGCCCATGCCGATCAGGTTGGTGCGGTGAATCCGCTCGAAGCCTTCGGCCGCAATGGCTTCCACCCCGGCCAGGCGCACGCCCTTGGCGGCCCAGTCACGCGAGCTGCCCTGGCCGTAGTCGGCGCCGGCGATGATGATCAGCGGCTGCTTGCGGTCCATGTAGGTCTCGATCGCTTCCCACATGCGCATGACCTTGCCTTCCGGCTCCACGCGCGCCAGCGAGCCCTGCTTCACGCTGCCGTCGTCGTTGCGCACCATCTCGTTGAACAGCTTCGGATTGGCGAACGTGGCGCGCTGCGCAGTCAGGTGGTCACCGCGGTGGGTCGCGTAGGAATTGAAGTCCTCTTCCGGCAGGCCCATCTTCGCCAGGTATTCGCCTGCAGCGCTGGAGGCCATGATCGCGTTGGACGGCGACAGGTGGTCGGTGGTGATGTTGTCCGGCAGCACTGCCAGCGCGCGCATGCCGGACAGCGTGCGCTCACCGGCCAGTGCGCCCTCCCAATACGGCGGACGACGGATGTACGTACTCTGCGGGCGCCAGTCGTACAGCGGGCTGACCGGCGCACCGTTCTCCACGCGCACGTTGAACATCGGGTTGTAGACCTTGCGGAACTGCTCGGGCTTCACCGAGGCCTTCACCACGGCGTCGATTTCGGCGTCGCTCGGCCAGATGTCCTTCAGGCGCACGTCATTGCCGTCGGCATCCACGCCCAGCACGTCCTTCTCGATGTCGAAGCGCACGGTGCCGGCGATGGCGTAAGCGATCACCAGCGGCGGCGAGGCCAGGAACGCCTGCTTGGCGTACGGATGGATGCGGCCATCGAAGTTGCGGTTGCCCGACAGCACGGCCGTGGCGTACAGGTCACGGTCGATGATTTCCTGCTGGATCTTCGGGTCCAGCGCGCCGCTCATGCCGTTGCAGGTGGTGCAGGCGAAGGCGACGATGCCGAAACCGAGCTGCTCCAGATCGGGCAGCAGGCCGGATTCTTCCAGGTACAGCTGCACGGCCTTCGAGCCCGGTGCCAGCGACGATTTCACCCACGGCTTGCGCTGCAGGCCACGTGCGTTGGCATTGCGTGCCAGCAGTGCAGCGGCAATCACGTTGCGCGGGTTGGAGGTATTGGTGCAGCTGGTGATGGCGGCGATGATCACCGCGCCATCGGGCATCAGGCCCTGCGCCTGCTCGGCCTTGCCCGCTTCCAGCTTGGCTTCGTCGGCGATGCCGCGCTCGGCCAGCTCGGCGGTGGCCACGCGCTTGTGCGGGTTGGACGGGCCGGCCATGTTGCGCACCACGCTGGACAGGTCGAAGTGCAGCACGCGCTCGTACTGTGCGGTGGCCAGGTCATCGGCCCACAGGCCGGTGGTGCGTGCGTAGTTTTCCACCAGCGCCACCTGCGCTTCCTCGCGGCCGGTAAGGCGCAGGTACTCGGTGGTCTGCGCGTCGATGTAGAACATCGCGGCGGTGGCACCGTATTCGGGGCACATGTTGGAGATGGTGGCGCGGTCACCGATGGTCAGTGCCGCCGCACCCTCGCCGAAGAATTCAAGCCAGGCGCCGACCACGCGTTCCTTGCGCAGGAACTCGGTCAGGGCCAACACCACGTCGGTGGCGGTGATGCCCGGCTGCGGGCGGCCGCTCAGTTCGACGCCGACGGTGTCGGGCAGGCGCATCCACGAGGCGCGGCCCAGCATCACGTTCTCCGCTTCCAGGCCGCCCACACCAATGGCGATCACGCCCAGCGCATCCACGTGCGGGGTGTGGCTGTCGGTGCCCACGCAGGTATCGGGGAAGGCCACGCCGTCCTGCACGTAGATCACCGGCGACATCTTCTCCAGGTTGATCTGGTGCATGATGCCGTTGCCCGGCGGAATCACGTCCACGTTCTCGAACGCCAGCTTGGTCCAGTCGATGAAGTGGAAACGGTCTTCGTTGCGGCGATCTTCGATCGCGCGGTTCTTCTCGAATGCCTGCGGGTCGAAACCACCGCATTCCACCGCCAGCGAGTGGTCGACGATCAGCTGCACCGGCACCACCGGATTGACCTTGGCCGGGTCGCCGCCCTTGTCGGCGATCGCATCACGCAGGCCGGCCAGATCCACCAGCGCGGTCTGGCCGAGGATGTCATGGCAGACCACGCGTGCGGGGAACCACGGGAAATCCAGGTCGCGGCGGCGCTCGATCAGCTGCGCCAGCGAGTCACTGAGCGTAGCCGGATCGCAGCGGCGCACCAGGTTCTCGGCCAGCACGCGCGAGGTGTACGGCAGCGTGGCGTAGGCGCCGGGCTGGAGCGCGTCGACGGCGGCGCGCGCATCGAAATAGTCCAGCGTGCTGCCGGGGAGGTTCTTGCGGTAATCGGTATTCATGGGCTGGCGGAGTACTTGAGGCGGGCCGGGTGCCGACGAAGCGGCAACGAAGGCATCCGGCCGGCGCGCGGCCGGCCGGATGGGTACAGCAGGTGGATCAGGCGCGCTTGTCGATGGCGACGAACTCGCGATCTTCCGGGCCGGTGTAGTTGGCGCTCGGGCGGATGATCTTGCCGTCGATGCGCTGCTCGACGATGTGCGCGCTCCAGCCGGCGGTGCGGGCGATCACGAACAGGGGGGTGAACATCGCGGTCGGCACGCCCATCATGTGGTAGCTGACGGCGCTGAACCAGTCCAGGTTCGGGAACATCTTCTTGATGTCCCACATCACCGTTTCCAGGCGCTCGGCGATGTCGTACATCTTCATGCTGGACTGTTCTTCGGACAGCTCGCGGGCCACGTCCTTGATCACCTTGTTGCGCGGATCGGACACGGTGTAGACCGGGTGGCCGAAACCGATCACCACTTCCTTGCGCTCGACGCGGGCCTTGATGTCTTCCTCGGCTTCATCGGGGTTGTCATAGCGCTTCTGCACTTCGAACGCGACTTCGTTGGCGCCGCCGTGCTTGGGGCCGCGCAGCGCGCCGATGCCACCGCAGATCGCGCTGTACATGTCGCTGCCGGTGCCGGCGATGACGCGGCAGGCGAAGGTCGAGGCATTGAACTCGTGCTCGGCGTACAGGATCAGCGAGGTGTGCATCGCCTTCACCCACGAATCCTGCGGCTTGTCGCCGTGCAGCAGGTGCAGGAAGTGGCCACCGATGGAGTCGTCGTCGGTTTCCACGTCGATGGCGCGCCCGTTGTGGCTCCAGTGGTACCAGTACAGCAGCATCGAACCGAGGCAGGCCATCAGCTTGTCGGCGATGTCACGCGCGCCCGGATGGTTGTGGTCATCCTTTTCCGGCGCCACGCAGCCGAGCACGGACACGCCGGTGCGCATCACGTCCATCGGGTGCGCCGACGGCGGCAGCTCTTCCAGCGCGGCCTTCACCGCGGCCGGGATGCCGCGCAGCGACTTCAGCTTGGCCTTGTACGAAACCAGTTCGGCGCGGGTCGGCAGCTTGCCGTGCACCAGCAGATAGGCGATTTCCTCGAACTCGCTGGTGTTGGCCAGGTCCAGGATGTCGTAGCCGCGGTAATGCAGGTCGTTGCCGCTGCGGCCGACGCTGCACAGCGCGGTGTTGCCGGCAGCGGTGCCGGACAGGGCGACGGATTTCTTCGGCTTGAAGGTCGGGTTTGCGGTCGTATCGTTCATGTTTTCCCTCCGAAAACTGATGGTGCAGGGTACTGCTTATTTCTTGGCGGCGAACAGGGCGTCGAGCTGCTGTTCGAAGGCGTGGTAGCCGATGCGGTCATACAGTTCTTCACGCGTCTGCATGGCGTCGACCACGTTGCGCTGGTGGCCGTCGCGGCGCACCGACTGGTAGACGTTCTCGGCCGCCTTGTTGGCGGCGCGGAAGGCCGACAGCGGGAACAGCTGGATGGCCACGCCGGCCGAAGCCAGTTCGTCGCGGCTGAACAGCGGGGTGGCACCGAATTCAGTGATGTTGGCCAGCACCGGCACCTTCACCGCATCGACGAAGCGGCGGTAGGTGTCCAGGTCGTAGGCGGCCTCGGCGAAGATGCCGTCGGCACCGGCCTCGACACAGGCGATGGCGCGCTCGATGGCCTTGTCCACGCCGTCCACCTGGATGGCGTCGGTGCGGGCGATCAGGAAGAAGTCCGGATCGGTCTTGGCATCGGCGGCAGCCTTCACGCGGTCGACCATTTCACCCTGCGAGACGATTTCCTTGCCCGGTCGGTGACCGCAGCGCTTGGCGCCGACCTGGTCCTCGATATGGCAGGCGGCCGCGCCGGCCTTGATCAGCGACTTCACGGTGCGGGCGATGTTGAACGCACTCGGACCGAAGCCGGTATCGATGTCCACCATCAGCGGCAGATCACAGACATCGGTGATGCGGCGCACGTCGATCAGCACGTCTTCCAGGGTGTTGATGCCAAGGTCCGGCAGGCCCAACGAACCCGCAGCGACACCGCCGCCGGACAGGTAGATGGCGCGGAAGCCGGCGCGCTTGGCCAGCAGGGCGTGGTTGGCGTTGATCGCGCCGATCACCTGCAGCGGCGATTCGGCAGCCAGCGCCTCACGGAAGCGGGCACCGGCGGAAGAAGGAGTGGAAGCGGTCATGCGGCAATCCAGGTTGGGAACGGGATAGAAGGCGCAAACACCATGCCAAGCTGCAAGCGATTGATTTCAAAGGCATGACCATGCCGCAATAATGAAACATATGAAACATTGAAACGGATGTATCATGAAACATCGTCACCCACGACTGCCGTCATGTATCTGCCCCGCTCGCCCCTGCGCCACGCTGATGCCGACCCCGGCCGCCCGGTCATCTGGACGGTCAGCGTCTCGCGCCTGACCGGCCTGCTCGGCGATGTCATCCCCGAGTTCGACCGTCGCGCGCGCATCGAGCAGATCAACCTCGGTTTCGAGGAAGCGGTGGATGTGATCGGCCAACGCCTGCGCCGCGAGCACTGCGACGTGGTCATCGCCGGCGGCTCCAACGCGGCCTGGCTGCGCGGCCGATTGGAACTGCCGCTGGTACCGATCCAGGCCAATGGCTTCGACCTGATGGAGGCACTGGCCCGCGCCCGCCGCATCGCCCCGCGCATCGGCCTGGTCACCCACGCCAGCGACGTGCCGGTGTTCAGCAACTTCCAGCAGAGTTTCGGCCTGGATATCGAGCACCGCCGCTTCGTCACCCGCGAAGATGCGCGCGACTGCATCGCCGACCTGCGCGCCAACGGCATCGAGGTGATCGTCGGCACCGGCATGGCCATCGACCACGCCGAACAGATGGGCCTGCCCGGCGTGTTGCTGTACTCGGCCGATTCGGTACGGCACGCGTTTGAACATGCGCTGGAACTGACCCAGGCGCTGGCCCGCTCCGGCGGCAGCCGCCCGGTCGCGCGCCGCCGCACCGCCCCGCGCAGCGATGCGCACGCCCTGCTCGGCGACAGCGAGGCGATGGCCCAGGTGCGTGCGCAGATCGCGCTGTATGCCCCGCATGACAGCACCGTGCTGGTCACCGGCGAAACCGGCACCGGCAAGGAACTGGTCGCGCGCCAGCTGCACGCGGCCAGCGGCCGTCGTGGCCGCTTCGTGGCACTGAACTGCGGCGCGATCAGCGAATCGCTGCTGGAAGCGGAGCTGTTCGGCTACAGCGATGGCGCCTTCACCGGCGCGCGGCGCGGTGGTCGCGTCGGCCTGGTCGAGGCCGCCGACGGCGGCACCCTGTTCCTCGATGAGATAGGCGAACTGCCGTTGCCACTGCAGACGCGCATGCTGCGGGTGCTGGAAGAACGCGAGGTGCTGCGCGTGGGTGCCACCGAACCAACGCCGGTGGACCTGCGCGTGGTTGCCGCGACCCTGCAGTCACTGGAGCAGCGCGCGGCCGCCGGCAGCTTCCGCCGCGATCTGTATTACCGGCTCGCCGCGCTGTGTATCGCCCTGCCCTCGCTGCGCGCGCGGCGTGGCGACATTCCGCTGCTTGCACAGCATTTCTTCCGCCAACTGCGTGGGATCGACGCGCCATTGGACGAAGAGGCAATGGGCGTACTGACCGCCGCCGGGTGGCCCGGCAACGTGCGCGAACTGCGCAACCTGGTGGATCGCCTGCGCATCCACTGGCAGCCGGGCGAAGGGCTCATCGATGCCACCCGCCTGCTGCAGCTGGCGCCGGAGCTGGTGAGTGAAGGTACCGCCGCGTTGCCCGTGGAAAGCAACGGCAAGCGCCCGCCGCGCGCGCAGCTGGAAGCGCTGCTGCAGGAACACCGCAATGACCGCGAAGGCATGGCGCAGGCGCTGGGCGTGTCACGCACCACGCTGTGGCGCTGGTTGCGCGCCGAGGGCTTGTAGCGATCCGCAACCTGGCGTGGCGTGGATGTACTGGACTTTCATTTTTCGGCTGAGTCGAACTGACCAGGAAGTCCTGTTCGTTAACAGAAGGCGCGCTTTCGATGGATTTACCATCGCAATGCTGACGCGATAGTCCCGCCCGCTACCCTGCACGCATGATTTCCTTGGCTGGAAACACGACCGTGAGCGACGACACCTCCCAAATCCGCTACCTCCAGTCTCGCGCGCCTGGCCCAAAATCAGAAAATGCGATACAGCTCACACCAGAGCATTTCCGCACGCGATAGAAGTCATTGCCAATGGGCTTCAGGAGACCATCGTACGAATCGGTAATTCATACCGTCAGATCGAGAGCAGGCCAGCCATTCAATAAGGAAGTTCAATGACAGCCACACTCGGATTGCACGTAAAATTAATTTCAGGGAGCGCCCTGATTGCAGCGTCGGCAATATTCAGCCTGAGCGCAACAGCCCAGAACAGGGACATAGTGGCTGAAAAGTACTCTGAGACTTACAAGACCTCGATCACAGAGGCGACGCAGCGTCTTGCTGCATCGAGAGAGGCCGGAAAGCTGCAGCAACGCATTGCCGCGGACAACCCGGAAACATTCGCCGGCCTTTATATTGAACACACCCCCGATTTCCAGATCGTCGTTCTCTTCACCAAGGATCCACAGCGGAACCTGGCCAAGTACACTCAGAGCAGACTCTATTCTGCGAAAATTGCACCTCGCTCCGTTGAGCTGCTACTAGCAGTCCAGGAAGAAGTCGGCGAGCAGCTGTCCAAATCGGGAGTGCGCTTCGAGAGCGGAATCGACATCAGAAAATCTGAAGTCGAACTACACGTATTGGATGCGAGCAGAGCAAGAGACGTCCTGACAAAGATCCTCTCCGCAGTAGATTTCATCAAGATCAATGAAACGACTGGATTCCCTCAGACAACGGCACTTGTTTGAGGAAACAAGGTCAGCGGAAACAACAGGATCTGTACGATGGGATTCAACGTTGTAGACCCCGCCACACGTGAACTTGGGATCGTGACGGCCGGGCATTGCGACAACAATCTGACTTATTCCAACTCCACCCTGCAGCTGCTTTATCAGAACGAAAGTGATGCAGGCATCTACGACGTTCAGTGGAACAAGCAGCGAGTCATAGGCACCGCCAAGCAGCAAAAAAACGAGATAATTATCGAGGGCAGTCCTGAGTCAATCGTCAGCGAGACTCCGTCCATTGACCTTGCCGTAGGCATGCCAGTCTGCAAGAGCGGCGTTACGACTGGATACACCTGCGGAGAAATTGCCGACACCAATGCCGCCACGGAAGATTACAACGGACTGCCTGCGAAATATGTTCGGGCTAGAAACGCAAACGACGCCGAAATGAATGCAGATGGCGATAGCGGCGGCCCTGTATTCTCCGGGGAGGCCGGGCATAGGAGCGCTTACGGAATTGTGCATGCCCGCGGCGCCGGTGACCGCATCAATCACCTTTACTTCATGCCTATCGAACGGCTGTCCATTCTCGGAATATCGACATTGACGTCCGCCTTTGAGACCGAAAGTGTTCCTGATGTTTCCGGACCCTCGCCATCCATACCGGTCAATATCAACTTCAAAGGGTACCCGCGCTTCCCAGTCGATTTAACTCTTGAAGTCATCTCCTGCCCTGCGGGGTGGACGTGCACAGGCGGCACCAACCGCTACGCCACCAATACCCCCTCACCATTGACCTTCACATGGGGATGCAATTCGAGCGGTCCTGATTGGCCCAAGCATTTCAGAGTGCGGACGTCGCTCAAGGACGCCTCTGGCACCACAGGTGCCGTGGAGACAAGCATCACGTGTACCGGCCCCGCTACTGGCGCTGCCCACCGAAACGTGAACTCCCATGCGTCACCAGAAGCCGGACTCCAGTAGATAGCCCTCGGACCTTGCTGTGCTGCAATCGGATTGACAGCACAGCAAGGTCAGGATGCACACAGCCTCACGGATAAACCAGTCGAGCATGGCTCGACTCTACAAAAAGCAGTTACCGGGGCGGCTCTGCGTCCAACGCCATGCGGAAATACACCACCCGCTCGGTTTCCTGGAAACCACACGCGCGGTGTGCGGCATGCGCCAGCACATCCTCCACGCGGCTGTCCGAAGCCAGTTCGCTGCAGCCGGCCGCGCGCGTCCAGTCCTGCACCGCCGACAGAAGTGCACGGCCCACGGCATGGCCCTGCCACGAAGGCTGCACGTACCAGCCTTCCAGGAAGCCCACCGGCGAAGATTCCGTACCGTTGACGTAATCGTGGCGCAGCCGCACTTCGGCGAAACCTACGGCTTCGCCATCGGCCAGGCAGGCCAGGAACACCGCGCCGTCGGCGTCGTCCAGCGACTGCGCCAACTCCTCCAGCGGGTCATCGGCATCCGGCCACAGACCCAGCCGCAACTGCGCCCACGCCGCCGCATCGGCCGGCGAGGCCTTGCGGATCGTCGGCGCGGCATCACTCACGGGTACAGCAGCCGCTTGCTCCAGCGCCCTTCGGCACCGGCCTGGTAGCACCAGCGCTCGTGCAGGCGGAACTGCGCGCCGTACCAGAACTCGATGCGGTCGGGCACCACGCGCAGGCCACTCCAGCCCTCCGGACGCGGCACATCCTTGCCCTCGAAACGGGCTTCGACCTCGGCCACGCGCGCATCGAATTCCTCGCGCGTCGCCAGCGTCTTCGACTGCAGCGATGCCCACGCGCCGATCTGGCTCATGCGCGGGCGGCTGGCGAAATAGGCATCGGCCTCGGCATCGGCCACCTGCTCCACGCGCCCTTCGATGCGCACCTGGATGCCGGCCTCGCGCAGGCTGCGCCACAGGAACAGCAGCGCCGCCTGCGGATTGGCCTGCAGTTCCTGGCCCTTGTGGCTGTCCAGGTGGGTGTAGAACACGAAACCGCGCTCATCGAAGGCCTTCAGCAGCACGGTACGCGCCGACGGGCGGCCCTGCGTATCGGCGGTGGCCACGGTCATCGCGTTGGGCTCGACCTCGCGGCTCTGCTTCGCCTCGTCGAACAGGGCGGCAAAGGTGGACAGGGCTTCGGCGTAAAGGTCGCTCATGGTTCGCTTCTTCTCACACGGATTGGGCTATTGTGGCGGCATGGTTGCTGCTGCGTACATGCCCCAGGTGAAAGGATTCCCGGATGCGCTTGCCGAGCAGGCGCTTGACGATGCGCTGGCCAGCGGCGCCACGGTGCCAGTATTGGCGATCAGCGGCGTGCAGGGCAGCGGCAAATCGACGCTGGCCGCGCAGGTGGTCGCCCGCGCCCAGGCACGCGGCCTGAACGCGGCGGCGCTGTCCATCGATGATGTCTACCTGACCCGCGCGCAGCGCCAGCGCCTGGCCCGCCAGGTCCACCCGCTGCTGATCACCCGCGGCCCGCCCGGCACCCACGACCTGCCGCTGGCCCATGCCGTGCTTGACGCGGTGGCCGCACGCCAGCCGCTGGCACTGCCGCGCTTCGACAAACTGGCCGATGAGCGCCTGCCCGAAGCGCAGTGGGCCGCGCTGGACGCCCCGCTGGACCTGCTGGTGTTCGAAGGCTGGTTCCTCGGCACGCCCGCGCAGGACGATGCCGAGCTGGACAGCCCCTTGAACGCGCTGGAGCGCGAGGCCGACCCGGATGGCCGCTGGCGGCGCTGGTGCAACCAGGCGCTGGCCCGTGACTACCCGGCGCTGTGGCAGCGCTGCGACCGCCTGTGGTTCCTGCAGCCGCCGGATTTCTCGGTGGTGCCGCGCTGGCGCTGGCAGCAGGAACAGAACCTGCAGGCTGCCCAGCCCGGCCGCCATGGCATGAGCCGCCCGCAGCTGGAGCGCTTCGTGCAGTACTACGAACGGGTCAGCCGGCAGGCGCTGCGTGCCCTGCCCGACCGCGCCGACCATGTGGTGGTGCTGGACGGCCAGCGCCAGGTGCAGGCGGTGCGCTGAGGCCGCCCGCTGCGGTACGGCGGATGCTTCCAACAGCAACCATCGTGCCAGGCCGGGGGTGCGGAAGTGGTAGGATCAGAGGGCATGAATCCTGCTCCGAACCTGATCCTGATCGGCCCGATGGGCGCCGGCAAAACCTGCATCGGCCGCCGCCTGGCCGAGCGCTTCACGCTGGACTTCGTCGATGTCGACCAGGCCATCGTCGACGCGGCGGGGGCCAGCGTTCCCACGATCTTCGAACACTCCGGTGAAGCCGGCTTCCGTAGCCATGAGCGCGAGGCCCTGGCCCGCGTGCTGGAAGGCCACGGCCAACTGGTTTCCACCGGTGGCGGTGCCGTGCTGGAAGCAGGCAACCGTGCACTGATCGCCCAGCGCGGCTTCGTGGTCTACCTCCGCGTGAGCGTGGCGGCCCAGCTGGAGCGCCTGGCCCGCGACAAGGGCCGGCCGCTGCTGCAGCGCCCGGACCGCGAGCAGGTGCTGCACGATCTGGCCGCGCTGCGCGACCCGCTGTACCGCGAGCTGGCCGACCTCACCCTCGATACCGACCCGTTTACCGCTGCCGACGCCACCGCCCAGCTTGTCGTCAAGCTGGCCACGCAATGGCAGCGCCAGGACCTGACCGCATGACCTCCCCCGCCCTGCTGCAGGTCGCCGTTGGCGGCGACCGCCCCTATTCCATCACCATCGGCGCCGGTGCCCAGGCCGACGGCGCTGCGCTGGCATCGCATGTGCGCGGCCGCCACGTGCTGCTGCTGAGCGACAGCGAAGTCGCCCCGCGCTACCTGGCTGCCGTGAAACAGACCCTGCTGGCCGCGCGCCCGGACCTGATCGTCGGCGAGCACGTGCTGCAGGCCGGCGAGGCCTCCAAGACCCTGGCCGAGTTCGGCCGCGCCATCGAAGCACTGGCCGCGCTGGGCGCCACCCGCGATGCCTGCGTGTTCGCCCTCGGCGGCGGCGTGGTCGGCGATCTGGCCGGTTTCGCCGCAGCCTGCTGGATGCGCGGCGTGGACTGCGTGCAGCTGCCGACCACCCTGCTGGCGATGGTCGACTCCTCGGTGGGCGGCAAGACCGCCGTGGACATCCCCGCCGGCAAGAACCTGGTCGGTGCCTTCCATCCGCCGCGCGCGGTCATCGCCGATACCCGCGTGCTGGCCACCCTGCCGCCGCGCGAACTGCGTGCCGGCCTGGCCGAAGTGGTGAAGTACGGCGCGCTGGGCGATGCGGTGTTCTTCGAATGGCTGCAGCAGCACGCCGAGGCGCTGCTGGCCGGCGAAGATGCCGCACTGGCCGAAGCCATCGCGCGCAGCTGCCGGCACAAGGCCGCGATTGTCGAACGCGACCCGTTCGAAAAGGGCGAGCGCGCCCTGCTCAACCTGGGCCACACCTTCGGCCACGCCATCGAGACCGAACAGGGCTATTCGGCCCCGGGCCGCGATGCACTGAACCATGGCGAGGCCGTGGCGGTGGGCATGGTGCTGGCGGCGAAGCTGTCCACCGACCTGGGCCTGGCCGAGGATGCCGACCGCCTGCGCCTGCAGGCGCTGCTGGAAAAGCTGCAGCTGCCGGTGGCGATCCCTGCCGGGCTCGACCCGCAGGCCCTGCTGGGCCGCATGCGGCTGGACAAGAAGAACGTGGCCGGCCGCCTGCGCCTGGTGCTGTGGCGCGGCATGGGCCGGGCCGAAGTGGTGCCGGACGTGGATGAAGCGGCGGTGCTGAAGGTGCTGGGCGCGGGCTGACACCGCGCGCGTCCGCCGGGCACGGCCCGGCGCTACCGGTCCTTCGCGGCATGAAGCGCAGCCGAGCATGGGCTCGGCTCTACAGGTCCGTGTCGCCCCCGGGGCGATACAATCGGCCCATGCACGTCTACCTGCAACATCCCGATGCCGGTGCGCAGGCACCGCGCTTCCTGCGCCTGAGCCTGCAGCCGGACCTGTTCGGCGGCTGGGAGCTGCTGCGCGAGAGCGGCCGCGTCGGTGCGCGCTCGCAGCTGCGGCGCGAGCTGTTCCTGCAGGCAGACGAAGCCCGCCACGCCTTCGAGAAGGCCCGTGATGCCGAACTGCATCGCGGCTTCCAGATGCTTTCGCACGGCGACTGACGCCGCTGCCAACTTTCGCCCAAGGAATGCCCATCGTGACCAGCCCCCTCCGCAACGATCGCCTGCTGCGCGCCCTGCGCCGCGAACCGGTGGACTGCACCCCCGTCTGGCTGATGCGCCAGGCCGGCCGCTACCTGCCGGAGTACCGCGCGACCCGGGCCAAGGCCGGCAGCTTCCTGGCCATGGCCAAGAACCCTGAGATCGCCTGCGAGGTCACCCTGCAGCCGCTGCGCCGCTTCCCGCTGGACGCGGCCATCCTGTTCTCGGACATCCTCACCATTCCCGATGCGATGGGCCTGGAGCTGTACTTCGTCGAAGGCGAAGGCCCGAAGTTCCGCCACCCGGTGCGTGATGAAGCCGCCATCGCCAGGCTGGCGGTGCCGGACATGGAACAGGACCTGGGCTACGTGATGGACGCGGTGCGCCTGATCCGCCGCGAACTGGACGGCCAGGTACCGCTGATCGGCTTCTCCGGCAGCCCCTGGACGCTGGCCTGCTACATGGTGGAAGGCGGCGGCAGCAAGGATTTCGCACGCATCAAAGCGATGGCGCTGAACCACCCGCAGGCCCTGCATCGCCTGCTGGAAGTGACCACCGACGCGGTCATCGCCTACCTCGGTGCGCAGCGCGCGGCCGGCGCGCAAGCCCTGCAGGTGTTCGACACCTGGGGCGGCGTGCTGTCGCCGGCGATGTACCGCGAGTTCTCGCTGCGCTACCTGCAGCGCATCGCCGAAGGCCTGGAACGCGGCGAAGGCAGCGAGCGCACACCGCTGATCCTGTTCGGCAAGGGCACCGGCCTGCACCTGGAAGCGCTGTCGCAGACCGGCGCCGATGCGCTGGGCCTGGACTGGACTCTGGACCTGGACGAAGCCCTGCGCCGCACCGGCGGCCGCGTTGCCCTGCAGGGCAACCTCGACCCGAGCACGCTGTACGCCTCGCCCGACGCCATCGCCGAGGCCGCTGCACGCGTGCTCGATACCTATGCGGCCGGCAACGGCGGTTCGCGCGAGGGCCATGTATTCAACCTCGGCCATGGCATGTCGCCGGACATGGACCCGGCGCACGTGCAGGTGCTGGTCGACGCGGTGCACGCGCACAGCCAGCGCTGAACCCCGGCACGGGCCACGGCGCGGCATTGATCGCGCCGTGACCCGCATTGCGCGATCATGGCGGCCCCACGCTGCACCGGCCCCCACGCCATGTCCGAACCGTCGCCCGCAGGCGCGCCCGCACCCGATACCGCCGCATCCGCCGCCGAATACGCCCGTTTCCGCCCGCTTCTCTGGCTGGTTTCGCTGGCGATCTTCATGCAGATGCTCGATTCGACCATCGTCAACACGGCGCTGCCGGCGATGGCCAAGAGCCTGGGCGAAAGCCCGCTGCAGATGCAGTCGGTGGTGTTCAGCTACGCGCTGGCGGTCGCCACCTTCATCCCCGCTTCCGGCTGGATCGCCGACCGCTACGGCACCCGCCGCACCTTCCTGGTGGCGATCATCCTGTTCACCCTCGGCTCGCTGGCCTGCGCGCTGGCCCAGCACCTGCACCAGCTGGTCGGCGCGCGCGTGCTGCAGGGCATCGGCGGCGCGATGCTGCTGCCGGTCGGCCGCCTGGCGGTGATGCGCTCGGTGCCGCGCGAGGATTTCCTGCGCGCGATGAGCTTCATCGCCATCCCCGCCCTGGTCGGCCCGCTGATCGGCCCCACCCTCGGCGGCTGGCTGGTGGAAATCGCCTCGTGGCACTGGGTATTCCTGATCAACCTGCCGATCGGCGTGATCGGTTTCATCGCCGCGATGAAGATCATGCCAGACCACTACGCCAGCCATCGCATCCGCTTCGACCTGCGCGGGTACATCATGCTGGCCTTTGCGATGGTGGTGCTGTCGCTGGCACTGGATGGCATCTCCGGGCTGGGCACGCCGCACGCGCTGATCATGCTGATGACCGTGGCCGGCCTGGCCGCACTGGTCGGCTACTGGCTGCACGCCGCCAATTCCACCGCGCCGCTGTTCTCGCTGGCACTGTTCCGCGTGCCCAGCTACCGCATCGGCATCCTCGGCAACCTGTTCTCGCGCATCGGCAGCAGCGCCATGCCGATGCTGATCCCGCTGCTGCTGCAGGTCGGCCTCGGCCTGGGCCCGATGCACGCGGGCCTGATGATGGTGCCGGTGGCGGCGGCAGGCATGGTGTCCAAGCAGCTGGCGGTGAAGCTGGTCGAACGCTACGGCTACCGCCGCGTGCTGATGATCAACACCGTGCTGGTGGGCTTTGCGATGGCCAGTTTCATCCTGATGGACCCGGGCCAGCACCTGGCCTGGCGCCTGGTGCAGCTGGCGTTCTTCGGTGCGGTCAATTCGCTGCAGTTCACCGTGATGAACACCGTGACCCTGCGTGACCTCGACCGCGAGTACGCCAGCTCGGGCAACAGCCTGCTGTCGATGGTGATGATGCTCGCGGCCGGTTTCGGCGCGGCGGCGGCCGGCAGCCTGCTGGCGGCATTCGGCACGCATCTGGAAGGCCATGGTGCGACGGCGGCGCTGCATGCGACGTTCATCTGCGTGGGTGCGATCACGCTGACCTCGACGATGATTTTCTGGCAGCTGCCGGATACGAGGCCGGAACCGCGGCAGGTCGAGTCGGTCGCGGAGTAGTTTTTTCGGCAGGGCTGCGCCCTGCACCTGCTCAATGCAACGGCAACGTCAAAAGCCGAAGCGGCATTCCGTGGGATGGCGGGGCGGTGTGGGCTTGCAGGACACGCCGTAAAC
>NZ_JACVTV010000032.1:0-39490 GCF_016624625.1 Stenotrophomonas sp. S41
CGAGTAATCCCGCTGGCTGCGCCTGATTGTTGATTTCATTGAACATTCCTTCTCCAGAGGGAAAAGGTGTCAACCCAATTCAGGACGGGTCAGAGGCAACAAAAAAGCCACTATTTCCAGGGGCTTTTCAAGAATCTTGGCGGAGAGAGTGGGATTCGAACCCACGGAAGGTTTAACCCTTCGCCGGTTTTCAAGACCGGTGCCTTAAACCGCTCGGCCATCTCTCCAATCGGGGTCCCGGTTGCCCGGGCAGCGGCGTATTCTCGCACGTGAAGCGCATTTGCCCAAGACCACCCTTGCCCCTGCCCTTCGCATCCGGCACGGTGGGGCATCACCTGCAACCGGAGCCGCCATGGCCCACCTCGATCTGGCGAACCTGCGCACCTGCCTGCTGGACGACACCCAGCTCGCCGCGGTAGCCCTGACCCGCAGCTTCGCCGGCCATCTGCCGGTCAGCAGCGGGCATCTGGTGGTCTGCGATCCGCTGGTCCAGGCCGAGGCCCCTGCACTGGCCGACTACACCGCCCCGCTGGGCCTGCATCCGGTCGATCTCATCGTGCACAGCGGCCGACCGGCGCTTGCCGTGGCCTGGTTCAAACCGCGCGAGGCACTGACTGCGTCGGCCCTGCACTGGCAGATGGCGCGCTGGACCACGCAGGACCTGACCGGACTGGATGAGGAAAGCCTCATTGGCTACCCGGTCGACGCCGGCATCGGTTGTTTCATGGACACCGATACCCAGCAGGCGCTGCTTGCGCTGATCGATCAGGGCAACGAAGCATGGTCCGATGCGCTGATCGACCACGACGGCCTGGATGAAGGCGCTGAGTACCGCCCCTGGGGCCAGGATTCGCCGCACGGCTTGGTCGTGTTCACCAGCGGCTGGGGCGACGGCGTCTATCCCAGCTACTGGGCGCTGGATACATCCGGCATCCCGGTGGCACTGGTCACCGATTTCCTGTGCATCCAGGGCGGTGATGGGCGGGACGAGCGCGAGATCGCCGACCAGGCCTATCGCGACAGTCTGGCGCCCGAGGAAGCCGAGGCATTGGCGCAACTGGTGGCAGCGGTGAAGCGTGATGACGCGGATGCGCTCCGCGCGCTCCTGAAGGATGCACCACAGCGGGCCAACCAGATCGAACCCGGCTGCGGCGGTACTGCCCTGTTCGAGGCGATCCGCCTGGACCGCCCACTGGCGTTGCGGGAACTGCTGCAGGGCGCCGCGTTACCGGCAATGCCCCAGAGCCTGCACACGAGCAAGGTGACCAGTTATCTGGATTACGCGCGCTTCCTGAAGAAGCCACGCAGCCCGGAGCTGATGGCCGTGCTGGAGGCGCCGGTCATAGCCAGGCCTGAAACCCTCGAACAGGCGCGACCCGGCTTCTGGGCAAGGTTGTTTGGGCGAAGGTAACGGACGCCGGAAACAGCAACGCCGGGCATGGCCCGGCGCTACCTTCGGAGATCAGTGTTGAGAGCGCAGCCCTCAGCCCGCATCCACCGCCAGCGCACCCAGCGCACTGGCCTTGATCTTCTCCTTGGCCTTCTCGCACGCACCACCGCAATCCAGGCGCGAGGCCTCCAGCTGCGGCGGCAGGTGTTCGGCCAGGAAATCGATGAACACGCGCACCGCCGGCAGCAGGCCGCGGCGCGAGGCAAACACGGCGTGGCACACGCCCTGCGGCAGCGACCAGTCCGGCAGCACCACTTCCAGCTCGCCATTGCGCACGGCTTCGGCGCAGACGGTTTCCGGCAGCATGGTGATGCCGAAACCGTCCTTCACCATGCTCTGCAGCAGCGGGAAGTCGAAACCGGCCACGCGCGGCTGCAGATCCACCCGGCGCACTTCGCCTTCCGGGCCATGCAGTTCCCAGCGCTGGCGCGCTTCGTCCTCGCTGATGCTGAGGGTGACGTGCTGGGTCAGTTCTTCCGGGTCCTTCGGGCGGCCGGCGCGGTCCAGGTACTTCGGGCTGGCGACCAGCAGTTCCTGCACCTGACCGAAGCTGCGCATCACCAGGCTGCCGTCGTCATCCAGGCGCGAACGCACGCGCAGGGCCACGTCGTAGCCTTCATTGATGATGTCCACGCGGCGGTTGCTGATGTTCAGCTGCAGGCGGACCTTGGGGTACTGCTCGAGGAACTTGGGCAGCAGCTTGGGCAGCTGCATCTGCGCCAGCGAGACGGGCACGCTGGCACGCACGACGCCGCGCGGCTCGGCGCTGAGACGGTCGACCACCTCGCGCGCGGCTTGGGCCTCGGCCAGCATGGTCTGTGCGTGGCGGTGCACGCTGGTGCCGACGTCGGTGACGGCGAAGCGGCGCGTGGAACGCTGCAGCAGGCGCACGCCCAGATCGGTCTCAAGCTGGCTGATACGGCGGCTCAGGCGCGATTTGGGGATGCCCAGGGCGCGCTCGGCGGCAGCGAAACCGCCGTGGTCGACGACCATGGCGAAGTAGTAAAGGTCATTCAGGTCATGCATACCCGAGTTCCATATCTAGAACAATTCGTGGCATTGAACCACCTTTATCCTGACCGTGCAACAACCTATCGTTTTCTCCGTCGGCGGCAAACACCGCCCCTCCCTTCCAGAACATAGGTGACTGCCATGAAGCTTCTGCATCTCGACGCCAGCGTGCTTGGCGACAATTCCGTGTCCCGCCAGCTGACCGCTGCCGTGGTCGCCCAGTTCAAGAACCAGATTGACGGCCTGCAGGTCGATTATCGCGATCTTGACGCCAATCCGGTACCTCATCTGCGCAGCAGCTCGCTGGCCGGCGTCGATGCCGCCGAGGCGACCGATGCTGAACAGGTGATGCAGCAGTTCCTGGCCGCCGACATCCTGGTCATCGGCGCGCCGATGTACAACTTCAGCATTCCGTCCACCCTGAAGGCCTGGATCGACCGCGTTGCCGTGGCCGGCCGCACCTTCAAGTACACCGAGAACGGCCCGGTGGGCCTGGCCGGTGGCAAGCGCGTGATCGTGGTGAGCGCCCGTGGCGGCATCTACACCGATTCGCCGGCCGACTTCCAGGAGCCCTTCCTGCGCCAGGTGTTCGCCTTCATGGGCATCGACAACGTCGAGTTCGTGCGTGCCGAGGGCATTGCCTACTCGCCGAAGCACCGCGAAGACGCCATTGCCGGCGCGCTGTCGGCCCTGCCGTCGCACGCTGCCGAAGAAGTGGCTGCGTAAGTACTGCGTTCCAGCGATCGGCGCCCTCCCCCCTCCTCGTCGGGGGCGCTGATTGCGGGCCGGGAGTCCCTCCCCCATCCCGGCCCACCCCAACGGCTCCGCATTGCGGGGCCGTTTTTCTGTGTCTGGCCTGAGCGGTGCGCCATCCACGCATGGCGTGGATCTACCGAAGCACATGCAGTAGATCCACGCCATGCGTGGATGCAGCGCCATGCATGACACTCATCAGAACGCTAGGCTGAGGTATGAACTACATCGTGACCACTGCGCACCGCAGCGAATTCCCGCACCCGATCACCCTGCGCCGCGGGCAGGCGCTGGTGGTGGGCGAGCGTTATGAGGGCCCTGAGGGCTGGGAGGACTGGTTTCTGTGCCAGGCCGAGGGGCAGGAACGGGGGTTCGTGCCGGCGCCGGTGATCGGGCGCGATGCGCAGGGTGGCGCGTTTGCCACGGAGGATTACTGCGCGCGGGAGCTTGATGTGGATCCGGGACAGGTATTGCGTGGGGTACGCACGCTCAATGGCTGGGCGTGGTGCGTGCCGGAGACGGGCGAGCCCGGGTGGGTGCCGCTGGAAAAAGTGCGGGCGTTGGGGTGATCGCGAGGTTCATCCACGCATGGCGTGGATCTACTACAAACGCGCGCCACACCCCCGTAGATCCACGCCATGCGTGGATGCCCCACCCCAAAAACGCCGGGCATGGCCCGGCGCTACCGGGTTCAACCGATGGTTTCGACGCCACCCATGTAGGGCTTCAACACGTCCGGCACGGTGATGGTGCCGTCGGCGTTCTGGTAGTTCTCCATCACCGCGATCATCGCGCGGCCGACGGCCACGCCCGAGCCGTTCAGGGTGTGCACCAGTTCCGGCTTGCCGGTGGCCGGGTTGCGCCAGCGGGCCTGCATGCGGCGGGCCTGGAAATCACCGGTGTTGGAGCACGAGCTGATCTCGCGGTAGGTGTTCTGCGAGGGCAGCCAGACTTCCAGGTCGTAGGTCTTGATGGCCGAGAAGCCCATGTCGCCGGTGCACAGCAGCACCTTGCGGTACGGCAGGCCCAGCTTCTCCAGCACGACTTCGGCGCAGCGGGTCATGCGGGTGTGTTCGGCATCGCTGTCTTCCGGGCGGCAGATCGACACCAGCTCGACCTTCTCGAACTGGTGCTGGCGGATCATGCCGCGCACGTCACGGCCGCCGCTGCCGGCTTCGGCGCGGAAGCACATCGAATGGGCGGTCACGCGCAGCGGCAGACGCTCGGCGTCGACGATCTCGTCGCGCACCAGGTTGGTCAGCGGCACTTCCGAGGTCGGGATCAGGTAGCGCGTGGAATCGCCCACGGCGGTCTTGAACAGGTCGTCCTCGAACTTCGGCAGCTGGCCGGTGCCACGCAGCGAATCGGCGTTGACCAGCAGCGGTACGTTGGTTTCTTCGTAGCCGTGTTCGCCGGCGTGCAGGTCCAGCATGAACTGGGCCAGGGCACGGTGCAGGCGGGCGACCTGGCCGCGCAGCACGGTGAAGCGCGAGCCCGACAGCTTGGCCGCGGTCTCGGCGTCCAGGCCGGCGTTGCGGGCGCCCAGCTCGACGTGGTCCAGCACCGGGAAATCGAAGGTGCGCGGGGTGCCCCAGCGCGCCTGCTCGACGTTGTCGTTCTCGTCGGCGCCGGCCGGCACGTCATCGGCCGGCAGGTTCGGGATGCCGGCGGCGATGGTGTCGATCTTCTCGCGCAGCTCGTCCAGGGCCACTTCAGAGGCCTTCAGCTCGTCGGCGAACGCGGCCACTTCGGCCATGATGGCCGACACGTCCTCGCCCTTGGCCTTGGCCTGGCCGATGGCCTTGGAACGGCTGTTGCGCAGGCTCTGCAGTTCCTGGGTCCGCACCTGGATGCGCTTGCGATCGGCCTCCAGGGACTCCAGGGCAGACACGTCGAGCTCGAAGCCGCGGCTGGTGCGCAGGCGTTCGGCGAGGTCGGCGGGCTGGTGGCGGAGCAGGGCTGGATCAAGCATGGCGGGTATCGTGGTGGGTATCAGGAACGGGATTATCGCCTGTTATACGGATTTCTGCCGCCCGGTTCATTCCCGCCGTGGCAGAATCGGGGCATTCCCTGCTGGTCCGGTCCATGTCTGCACCCCGCTCATCGCCTGCCAAGTCGTTCACCGTGCATATCCCGCGCAACGCCCTGAAGATCGCCGGCATCGCCTTCGGCGTAGGCGTGCTGCTGTTCGTGGTGGTCTGGTTGACCGGCCGCGACAAGGAATTCTTCCGCGCCGATGACCCGGCCACGCAGACCCCGCAGGAAACCGCGCAGGTCGAGCCGCTGCCCGAGCCCCTGCCCGCCGCGGCCGGCTCCAGCGACATGCCCGATGCCAAGCCGGCGCCGGTGCAGGAAGAAGCACCGAAGCTGGTGGAAACCGCCCCGCCGCCGCCGGCCAGCACCGAACCGGCCCCGGCCGCGCCGGGCAGCACCGCGCCGGCCACCGGCAACAGCCAGCCGATGCCCGTGGCAGGCCAGTCGCCGCCGCCGACCTACCCGGCCGCCGCGCTGCGCCGTGGCGAGTCCGGCAGCGTGGTGGTGCGGGTGGACGTGGATGCCACCGGCTATGCCAACAACATCACCGTGATCCAGCGCAGCGGCTCGCGCGAGCTGGACCGCGCCGCCACCGACGCAGTGCGCCGCTGGCGCTTCAGCCCCGCGCTGAGCAATGGCCAGCCGGTGCCGGGCTCCATTGAAGTACCGTTCGACTTCAAGCCGCAGTAACTGAACGCTTCCCGGCAGGCAACCTGAACCCTGCCGGTTGCGTTGACGCAACGCTGACACACCGCTACACCGCCTCGGGCAAGACTTTGTGCGTCGTTACTGACGCGAGGAGTCTGCAATGAGTGCTACTACCCATGAACACCTTCATTCCCCGCATCTGCAGCAGGACGTGAGCGAGCGCCCGCACCGCACCTCACCCTGGCTGTGGCTGGCGCTGATCGTCGCGATGTTTGCCGCCGCACTGATGTGGCTGCGGTTCTCGAACCAGGAAGACGTGGCGCCGGCCCCGGTGGGCGAACGCATGCTGCCGGCCAGCGAGACCCCGGTGGCCACCGCGCCTGCAGCACGCAGCACGGCCCCGGCCAGCGAGCAGCGCAAGGCGATCCCGGCCGTCCGCAACCGTGAGGCCAGCCCGCTGGCCAGCAATGACAAGCCGACCTACCCGGCGACTGCGCTGCGTAACGGCGTGCAGGGCAGCGTGGTGGCCAGTCTCAACGTGGATACCCGCGGCAACGTGACCGAGGCGAGCATCGTTTCGCGTAGTGGCGAGCGCAGCCGTGACCTGGATCGCTCGGTGCTGAGCACCGTGCAGGGCTGGAAGTTCCAGCCGGCCATGCAGAACGGCCGTGCCGTAGCGAGTGTGGTGCGCGTGCCGGTGGATTTTCGTACCGAGCAGCGTTGATCGCGAGCGAGGGGTTCGTGATCGGGAGACGGAGGCTTCGGCCTCCGTCTTTTTTTGTGGGTTGCCGGCCAGCGGCCGGCACTACCGATCGTGGTTAGAACTTGTAGTTCACGCCCAGCACGTAGGTGCGGCCCCACTCGATGTATTCCAGCGGGCGGTCCTTGGTGCCGGCGTAGGTGCGGTACGGCTCGTTGGTCAGGTTGCTTCCCTGCAGCAGCAGGGTCAGGCCACGCATGGCGCTGCTGTCGCTGAAGGTGTAGCTGATCTGCGCATCGGTCACGTTCTCGCCCACCACGTAACGCAGCGTGCGGTTGCCGTTGAAGTTGCCGATCTCACCGATGAAGTCCGAACGACGGCGCTGGCTCACGCGTGCTTCGAAACCATTGCGCTCGAAGTAGGCGGTGAAGTTGTACACGCGGTCGGACAGGCCGGGCAGGCTGATCGGATCCGAACCCACGCTGGAGGCGCTTTCCGGGTCGAGGATCTTGATGTCGCTCTTGTTGAAGGTGGCGCTGGCCTGCACGCCGAAGCCACGCAGGCTCTCGGTCAGCATGTCCAGCGGGAACGATGCGGTCAGTTCCAGGCCCTTCAGCGTGCCGCCCTTGCCGTTTTCCGGGGTGGAGAACGTACCGGTGGTCAGCACCGGCACGGTCATGCCCGGCGGCGGCACGTAGCTGCCCAGCAGGTCGGTGAAGTCGTAGTCGTCCACCGACTGGGTGTAGACGTAGCTTTTCAGGTCCTTGTAGAAGATCGCGGCGGCCACGTAGGCCTTCTCACCGAAGTACTTCTCGTAGGACAGGTCGAGCGCGGTGGCACGCCACGGATCCAGCAGCGGGTTGCCGCCGCTGCCGCCGGGCTTGCCGGTGGCCGTATCCACACCGAATTCCAGGCCGGCACGCATCTGGTCCACGCGCGGGCGCGCGACCTGCTTGGCCGCGGCGAAGCGCAGCGTCTGCTGGTGCGGGAACATGAAGGCCAGGTTCAAGCTCGGCAGCCAGTCGTTGTAGGTCTTGCCGTTGGAATACGGCTGGATGTTGCTGCCGGCCGGCTGCGAGCTGTCCCAGTAGCGCGAATCCGAGCTCTGGTCGGTGTGCTGCATCTGCACGCCGATGTTGCCGCGCACGCCCACTTCACCGATGTCGGTGTTGAGGTTCAGGCGCGCCCAGGCGGTGGTGATCTTTTCCTGCACGACCCACGACTTGGGGATCAGGTAATCGAGGTTGTCGACCGGATCGAAGGTCATGTAGCGGCCGACGGCCGCCGGCACGTTCCAGGCCGGGATGTAGCCGATGCCGGCAAAGCCCAGATTGACCGGCGAGTACTGCAGGTCCGAGGCGATGTTGGCATCGCCCTGTGCGCCCAGCAGGATGTTGCCTTCGGACTGGGTCTTCACCTTGCGGCGGTCGGCGTAGTTCACGCCCACATCGATGTCCGGCGCCCACGAGGCAACGGCCTCGGGCAAGGCAATCGTCGCGGCCAGCTTGGCACCCTTCAGGCGGTCTTCCACCTGCGGCACCTTGCCGTAGCCGGAGCCGTAGATGGTGTTGGTCAGGAACAGCGCATCGGGGTTGGAGTAATCCAGGCCCGGGGTGATCTGCGAGAAACCATTCGGGCGGATCTGCAGGCCGATGGTGTCCAGCTGCGGCATCGGGGTGAGCTGCAGGTTGTTTTCCAGGTTCAGCTCATCGCGCGTGGCCTTGGAGTAGTTCACATCGGCGACCAGCTTGACGCTGCCGAAGGTGAACTCGTTGTTCCAGCCGAACGCATCGATCTTGTCCTTGCGCTTGTTGTACATGCCGCGCACCAGCGGGTACACGCCGCTGGCGGTGCCACCGGTGAAGGTGCCATCGGCATTGACCTGCGGGTTGCTGATCAGCAGGCCCGGGGTATAGCCACCGTTGTAGTTGCTCAGGTTGAGCTCGAACTGGTTGGCGGTGTCGATCTGCTCGGCTTCGGTGTGGAACGCATCGAAGGTGCTGGTCCAGGCGTTGTTCGGCCGGAACTGGATGGTGGCCATCACGCCGTCGCGCTTGTTGTTGCCGGTGCGGCGCAGCGCCTTGATGCCATCGGAGAAGTAGGTGCCCGCGGCCACGCCCGGACGATTGCCGTTGGTGGTCTGCTCGGTGGTCCACGGCTCGTACAGGCCGACCTGGTTTTCCTGGATCGGGTTGTCGCTGTGCGCGTAGCCGATCGAGATGCCCAGGGTTTTGTCGAAGAATTGGTCGATGTAGCTGGCGCTGAAGCGGTTGCCGAATTCATCGACGTTGGCGGCTTCGCCGAGCGAGCTCTTTTGCAGGCGGCCGCTGACCGCGATCACGCGGTCGGGGAAGCTGAGCGGACGCACGGTCTGCATGTCGATGGTGCCCGACAGGCCCTGGCCGACCAGGGCGGCGTCCGGGGTCTTGTAGACGGTCACACCGTTGACCAGTTCCGAGGGGTACTGGTCGAACTCGACGCTGCGGTTGTCGCCGGTGCTGACCACTTCACGCCCGTTGAGCAGGGTGGTGGCGAAGTCGGGCGACAGGCCGCGCACGCTGATGACCTGGGCACGGCCGGCCACGCGCTGGGCGGCCAGGCCGGGCAGGCGGCCCAGCGATTCGGCGATGCTGACGTCGGGCAGCTTGCCGATGTCTTCGGCCGAGATCGCTTCGACCACCGACGTGGCGTCCTGCTTGATCGCGATGGCGTTCTCGATGCCGCGGCGGATGCCGGTGACCTGCACGGTGTCCAGGTTGGTGGCGGACGTACCGGTGGTGGCGGTGTCGGTGGACTGCGTGGACTGTGCCGATGCCAGCGACGGCACCAGTACAACGGCCAGCGCCAGACTCAGCGCGGTGCGCTTGTGGTTCAACATTTTCCCCTCCCAGGCAATGTTGTAGAGCATCTTGTGGTCGTCCCGGCGGTGCCGTGGACGTGCGACGCGGTGGCCGCTGTCGTCGCCGCTATGGTAGGCAGCGGCTTCTCCGCGGGAATCACCCTGCATACGTATTCAATGGCTTTCACAGCGTTGTAATCGATTCCAGTGCCCGTATCCCGGCGCTGGGCGCCGCCGCCCGAGCGTGGGCTCGGGCGCTACCGTGTAGAGCCGAGCCCATGCTCGGCTGCGTTTCCATCGGCCGGCGATTCAGAGGGGGGTGAACCGGATCGCCTGGCCACCGCCCGGCGCCAGCACCAGGGTCAGTGCATCGGCGCTGGTCACCTCGCGCGTCTCGCGCTTGAACGCGAACGGATTGCTGCGGAAATCCGCGCCTTCGCCATCGCGGTAGATCTCGGCGCGATAGCGCACGCCCGGTTCCAGGAAGCCCAGCGACACCGGCAGTACGCGGCCGTGTTCATCGGTGATGCTGCCCAGGAACCAGTCACGGCTGTTGCGGTCGCGGCGCACGATCGTCACGTAGTCGCCCACTTCGCCATCGAGCACGCGGCTCTGTTCCCAGTCCACCGCCACGTCCTCGATGAAGCGGAACGCCTCGCGGTGCTGCAGGTAATGCTCGGGCAGGTCGGCGGCCATCTGGATCGGGCTATACAGCACTACGTACAGCGCCAGCTGGCGGGCCAGCGTGCTGGGAATGGCCTGGCCGTGGCGGCCCTTCAGGCTGAGGATGCCGGGCGTGTAATCGAACGGGCCGGACAGCATGCGGGTGAACACCAGGTTGACCTCGTGTTCGGGCGGGTTCGGCGGCTGGCCCCAGGCGTTGTACTCCATGCCGCGCGCGCCTTCGCGCGAGATCCAGTTCGGGTAGGTGCGGCGCAGGCCGGTGTCCTTGATCGGCTCGTGCGGGTTCACCGACAGGTGCCGCTGTGCGGCTTCCTGCACCACCTTCAGATGGTGGCGGGCCATGAACTGGCCGTCGTGCCACTCGCGCCACAGCGGGCCACCGGCCGGATTGCGGCGGTCGATCTGGCCGTCATCGCAGACGTAGCCGGTCTTGAACTGGTCAATGCCCAGCCGCGCATACAGGTCCAGCGCGGCGCCCAGCTGGTCCTCGTAGTGCTCGATGGCGCAGCCAGTTTCGTGGTGGCCGATCAGGTGCACGCCCTTCTTCAGGCCGTAGGCGGACAGCGCCTCAATATCGAAATCGGGCGTGGCGCGGGTGAAATCGAAGTCGTAACCGTTGCCTACCCACATGCCGTCCCAGCCGGGATTCCAGCCTTCCACCAGCACGCCGCGGAAGCCGTGCGCGGCGGCGAAGTCGATCACCTTCTTCGTCTTGGCGGTGGTGGCGGCATGCTTCGGGCCAGTCGCCCAGCTTTCGTTGTCCAGGTGCATCGACCACCACACGCCCAGGTACTTGGCCGGCTTCACCCAGCTCACGTCGCCCAGTGCATTGGGCTCGTTGAGGTTGAGGATCAGGTCCGACTCGACCAGGCCGCCGGCGCGGTCGGCGATCTGCAGCGTGCGCCACGGCGTGGCGAAGGGCAGGGCGCGGCGCACCTTCCAGCCTTCGGCCGAGGGCGAAAGCTGCGCGCGCAGGCGCTGGCCCTCGGTGCGGCGCAGCCACATGCCGGCGTAGTCCACCAGCGCTGCCTCGTGGATGGCCACGTGCAGGCCGTCGTGGCTGCGCAGGGTCATCGGCGTGTGCACCAGCGGTACTTCGCGCAGCGGCGTGCGCTGGTACAGGTATTCGTAGTGGATCGGTTCGCCGGCCGGAATCCACCAGGCGGTCGAGTCGGGCGCGATGGCGAACTCGGTCAGCTCGTCATCGATGATCGCCTCGCGCAGGTTGGGCTGCTCGGGGAACACATAGCGGAAGCCGAGCCCGTCGTCGTACACGCGGAACACCACGTCCAGGCGGCGCTTGCTGCCGGTGGTCTCGGCCAGCTGCACGGTCAGCTCGTTGAAGTGGTTGCGGGTGACCCGGCGCTCGCCCCAGGGCTGTTCCCAGGTGTCATCAACGCTGCGCTGCTGCTGGCCGAGCAGGGCGAAATCGCGGTCGAGGCGGCCGTCGCGCAGTTCGAAGCCGAGCTTGGAATCGGCCACCACGGGTTCGCCGAAGCGTTCGACGCGGTAGCGCGCGGTGCCACCGTCCAGCACCAGGCTGACCGTGAGCACCTTGCCCGGTGATTCAACGCTGGCGACCTGTGGCGCGGCCTGGGCAAGGGTGGCCAGGCCCAGCAGGGCCAGCCCGGACAGATGCGCGAACACCGCGCGTAGTGCAGCAGATGAAGCCGGCATTTCCCCTCCCAAGGCGCCACTGGCAGACCCGGACCATAAGCCAGCGCGGCGGCCTGTCTTCACGCGACTGCGATGAATACGTATGCAACTGGCCGCAGGCCGCAGCGCCGCGTCTACCATGGGGCCAAGGCACCTTGAGGGAGGCGCCGCGCCCGCGCACCGTCATGGTGGCGCGGACCCACAACGGTGCAGAGAGGGAGGGAGGTCGACGGGCGCAAGCCGGTCTGCCGCTTCGATGCTGAAGATCATTTGCCTGACGGCTGCCCTCGGGGCAGCGCTGGGAACGACCGCGCACGCGGCCGACCTGGAATTCAACGGCCGCCATGCGCGCGCCGAAGCCGCTGCCAAGGGCAGCTTCGTGCTGCATGCGCCCAAGGGTGAGGTGCAGATTGCTGCCGCGCCCATGCGCAGCCAGACTGCCAGCGTGATGTTCGACGCGCTGTTCGCACTGGCCCAGCAGGAAATGGACCAGGACCGCGTCGATGCGATCCGCGATCCGTCCTTCGATGAAGGTCGCCCGGTGCCGTGCGAGTGCTTCCAGACCGGCGCGCGCTGGCCCTATGTGTGGACCCGCGATCTCAGCTTCGCCGCCGATCTGGCGCTGGCGAAGCTGGACCCGCAGCGCACCCGGCAGTCGCTGCAGTTCAAACTGTCGGCCGCGCGCGATGGCCATACCCCCGGCCTGTTCGTGGCCCAGGACACCGGCTCCGGTGGCAGCTGGCCGATCAGCAGCGACCGCGTGGTGTGGTTCCTTGCCGCGCGCCACCTGCTGGATGATCCAGCCTTCGCCGACCAGGTCTGGCAGGCGCTGCAGGGCACCCTGGCGCAGGACCGGGCAATGGTGTTCGACGCGCAGATGGGCCTGTACCGCGGCGAGACCTCGTTCCTGGACTGGCGCGAGCAGACCTACCCGGACTGGACGCGCGAGAACGTGCGCTTCATCGGCGATTCCTACGCGCTGTCCACCAACGTGCTGCACTACGAGGCCCTGCGCCTGGGCCAGCAGATGGCCGCGCAGCTGGGCGACGAGCGCAGCGAGCAGTACAAGGCCTGGGCCGATGCGCTGGCGCTGCAGATCGATGCGCGCTTCTGGCGCGAGGACATGGGCCAGTACATGAGCTACATCGGCGAAGCGGCGCACCCGGTGCCCTACGCCAAGGTCGACCTGCTGGGCCTGTCGCTGGGCATCCTCGCCGACGTGCTGCCCGCCGAACGCGCGCAGCGTGCGCTGGCCGCCTACCCGATGGGGCCGGCCGGCAGCCCGGTGGTGTGGCCGCAGGAAGCGCAGCAGCCGATCTACCACAACCGCGCCATCTGGCCGTTTGTCAGCGCCTATTCGCTGCGCGCCGCGCGCAAGCTTGATGATGCCCCGCGCATCGCCGCCGAGATTCGTTCGCTGATGCAGGGCGCGGCGCTGGCTGGTTCCAACATGGAGAACTACGAACTGGTCACCCAGGCCGTGCACGTGGACGAAGGTGCGCTCAGTGGCCCGGTGGTCAACTCCGAGCGCCAGCTGTGGTCGGTGGCCGGTTATCTGGCCATGGTCAGCGAAGGGGTGTTCGGCCTGCAGGACGATGGCAGCGTGCAGCCCAAGCTGCCGGCCAGCCTGGTGCCGGACCTGTTCGGAAAGCAGCGCCGCATCAGCCTGGACGCCAACGGCAAGCGCTACGTGCTGGAGCGGCCGAAGCAGCTGGGCGAGGGCCTGCTGGTGGCCGGCAAGGTCAAGACCCGCGGTACCACCACCACCGTGCAGCTGGTGCCGGCCGCAGTCGCGCCGCGCGCAGCCGTGGCCAGCGCCGATGCCAATGCGCGCGCACCGGCGACGCCGGCCGCGCCGCAGGCCAAACGCAGTGGCAAGGCCTGGACCGTGGCCGTGGCCGCCGACCAGGTGCTGTGGCAGGACGGCAAGGCCGTGCAGCCAGCCAAGGGCGTGGCGCGCGTGGGCGACGATGGCCTGCAGCATTGCCTGAGCCTGACCCGTCGCGAGGGCATGCTTGAATCGCTGCACAGCCCGATGCTGTGCGTGGGCCCGCAGCAGGTGCTGCGTGGTGACCGCCAGTGGCGCTTCACCACGGCCAAGGCCGGCCACGTGCGCCTGCGCCTGCAGTACAACAACCCGAACGGGCCGATCAACACCGGCGTGACCGCGGCCGTGAAGCAGTTGAACCTGCAGTGCGCGGGCCAGCCGGCGCAGCGCCAGACCGTCACCCTGCCGCACAGTGTGGCCGCGCAGGAATCGACCGCGGTCAGCTTCGCCGTGCCCAAGGGCCGTTGCACGGTCACGCTTGAGGAAGGCTTCAACATGAGCGCACTGCAGCACTTCGCGCACTACACCGGCGGCAAGGGCGGGCGCGAAGGCGTGCTCAACCAGGCCCAGGTGCAGGCGCTGAAGGTGGCACCGGTCGCGGCCGTCGAGGGCGCACGATGAGCCGTCCCGCCAAGCCGCAGCTGTCGTTCTGGCAGATCTGGAACATGTGTTTCGGCTTCCTCGGCATCCAGTTCGGGTTTGCCCTGCAGAACGCCAACGCCAGCCGCATCTTCGAAACATTGGGCGCATCGCAGGACGCGGTGCCGGGGCTGTGGATCGCCGCACCGCTGACCGGCCTGCTGGTGCAGCCGGTGGTGGGTTATCTGTCCGATCGCACGTGGACGCGCTGGGGCCGGCGCCGCCCGTTCTTCATGGTGGGTGCGGTGCTGACCACGCTGGCCCTGCTGGCGATGCCGAACTCGCCCACGCTGTGGATCGCCGCCGGCACGCTGTGGGTGCTCGATGCCTCCATCAACGTGTCGATGGAACCGTTCCGCGCCTTCGTCGGTGACCAGCTGGCGCCCCGCCAGCGGCCGACCGGCTATGCGATGCAGAGCTTCTTCATCGGCGTCGGCGCCATCGTCGCCAGCTTCCTGCCCTTCATCCTCACCCACTTCGGGGTCAGCAACACAGCGGCGCCGGGCGAAGTGCCCGATTCGGTGCGCTACGCGTTCTACTTCGGTGCGGTGGTGCTGCTGGCGGCGATCAGCTGGACGGTGTTCAGCACGCGCGAGTATTCGCCCACCGAACTTGCGTCCTTCGACGATGCCGAACCGCCGGCGCACCATGCCGGCGCCACCATCACCGGGCCCGCGCCGTGGGGCCAGGTGGCGCTTTGGCTGGGCCTGGGCGTGCTGCTGGCGGCACTGATCGCCTGGCGCCAGGGCGACAAGATGCTGTACGTGCTGGCTGGCCTGTGCGCGGTCTACGGCCTGCTGCTGGCACTGGCCCGTGCGCTGCCCGGCACGCACATGCTGGCCGCCATCGTCGGCGACCTGCGGGCGATGCCGGTGACCATGCGGCGCCTGGCCTGGGTGCAGTTCTTCTCGTGGTTCGCGCTGTTTGCAATGTGGATCTTCACCACCGCTGCGGTGGCGGGTACCCACTTCGGTTCCACCGATCCGCAGTCGGCGGCCTACAACGAAGGTGCCAACTGGGTGGGCGTGCTGTTCGGTGCCTACAACGGTTTCGCCGCGCTGGCCGCGCTGCTGATCCCGCCGATGGTGCGCGCGCTGGGCCTGCGCTGGAGCCACCTGGTCAACCTGTGGCTGGGCGGGGCAGGGCTGATCTCGATGATGTTCATCGATGATCCGCGCTGGCTGCTGCTGTCGATGGTCGGCGTCGGCTTTGCCTGGGCCTCGATCCTGTCCCTGCCGTATGCACTGCTGTCGGACAGCGTGCCGGCGGCGAAGATGGGCGTGTACATGGGCATCTTCAATTTCTTCATCGTGATCCCGCAGCTGGTCGCGGCCAGTGCGCTCGGCTTTGCCCTGCGTGCGTGGCTGGGTGACCAGCCGATCCATGTGCTGGTGCTGGGCGGCTGCAGCCTGCTCGTCGCCGGCCTGTGCGTGCTGCGGGTTCCGTCCCGTCCGGAGGTGGTGTGATGCGTGGTGTGTTGGCTGTTGCTGTTTCCCTTGCCCTGTTTGCCGGCCAGGCCGTGGCCGCGCCGCGCCCGGACTACGTCGGCACCACCGAGCCGTTCGCCAGCGATGCGGTGTACTTCGTGGTCACCGATCGCTTCGTCAACGGTGATACCTCCAACGACCACCGCGACCAGGGCGGCAAGCACCGCACCTTCGATATCCCGGTGCCGTGCCCGGACAAGGTCGACGGCAACATCGGCTACCTCGGCGGCGACTTCCGTGGCGTGCTCGACAACGCGCAGTACATCCGCAACCTCGGCTTCGGCGCGGTCTGGATCACGCCCATCGTCGACAACCCGGACGAGGCGTTCACCGGCAGCAAGCCGATCAGCTGCACCAGCACGCTGACCGACCGCGGCAAGACCGGCTACCACGGCTACTGGGGCATCAACTTCTACAAGCTCGACGAACACCTGCCCAGCAAGGATCTGGATTTCGCCGGCCTCAACAAGGGCCTGCACGATGCCGGCCTGAAGGTGGTGCTGGACATCGTCGGCAACCATGGTTCGCCGGCATGGACCATGCCGAAGCGGCAGCCGCAGTTCGGCCAGATCTTCGACAAGGACGGCACGCTGATTGCCGACCACCAGAACCTGCCGCCGCAGAAGCTGGACCCGAAGCACAACCCGCTGCACGCGTTCTACAACAACATCGGCCCGGTCGACAGCAAGGACGGTTCGATCTTCGATGGCAACCTGGCCGAGCTGTCCGATTTCAACCAGGACAACCCGGCGGTGATGGATTACCTGGTCGGCGCCTACCTGCAGTGGACCGCGCAGGGCGTGGACGCGCTGCGCATCGACACCATCGGCTGGCTGCCGCACCCGTGGTGGCACGAGTTCGTCAAGCGCATCCGTGCCGCGCATCCGGGCATGTTCATGTTTGGCGAGGCGTTCGACTACAACGCGGCCAGCATCGCCGAACACACCTGGCCGGCCAACGCCAACGTCAGCGTGCTCGACTTCCCGCTGCGTGGCGCACTGGAACAGACCTTCGGCACCACCGGCAAGGGCTTTGAAACCCTGGCCGAACCGCTGCACCTGACCGGTGGCCCGTACGCCAACCCGTATGAGCTGATGAGCTTCTACGACAACCACGACATGCCGCGCCTGCAGGCCAGCGATACCGGCTTCATCGACGCGCACAACTGGCTGTTCACCGCGCGCGGCATCCCGGTGGTCTATTACGGTTCGGAAACCGGCTTCATGCGCGGCCGCGCGGAACATGCCGGCAACCGTGCCTACTTCGGCCAGCAGCGCGTGGATGACGCGCCGCAGAGCCCGATCTTCGCGCCGCTGCAGCGCATCGCCAAGCTGCGCGAGGCCACCCCGGCCCTGCAGCGCGGCCTGCAGGTGAACGAGCGCCTGCAGGGCGACGAAGCGGTGTTCTTCCGTGTGCTGCAGCACGGCGACGTGGCGCAGACCGCGCTGGTGCTGCTGAACAAGGGCGACGCGGCGCGCGGTTTCGAAGTAGATCGCTACCTGCAGGCCGGCACTTGGCGCGACGCGCTGGGCGGCGGCGAGCTCAAGGTGAAGCGCTCGCTGAAGGTGGACGTGCCGGCGCACGGGGTGAAGGTCTTCGTGCTGGATGCACCGGTGCAGCAGCCGGCGCTGCAGGCCGAGCTGGACAAGGCCGTGGCCGACCAGCAGGCGCGCGACCAGCGGTTGAAGCGGTAGTGCCGGCCGCTGGCCGGCAACTGCAGATGGATGGCATATTCAACTGCCGGCCAGCGGCCGGCACTACGACAAGGATGGGTTGAATGATGCGACGTCTGCTGGTTTCGCTGGGCGGTGGTGTGGTCACCGGTGCCCTGATCGCTGCAGTGACTTTCCCGTGGCTGGCGCGTACCGCCGCCATTGCCATGCCGCGCACGGCCAACGTCCATCTGTGGGATGCACTGGTGGTGTTTGGCCTGGGCGCCAGCGTGGTAGCGCTGCCGCTCATGCTGCTGGCCCTGCGCGTGACCCGCGCACGTGGGCTTGAAGTGACCGTGATGCTGGTGGCAGCCATGTTCGCTGTCGTGGCTGCCCTGAAAAAGGTGGACGCGCTGGACGGCGGCGGCAGCGTACTGCTGGCGTGGGCGGTGGGCATGCTGCTGGCCGCGCTGGTGCACGGCTTCTGGCGGTCGTCCGCCGCGTTGAAGGCCCAGCCCCAGTAGAGCCAGGCCATGCCTGGCTGAGTTCCGGTAGCGCAGGGCCATGCCCGGCGGGAGCCCGTGCAAGCAGTCGAGCAAGCTCGACTCTACAATAGGCATCCCCCGAAACCTGCCGTACCGCCATGACCGACCTCCCCCCGCAGACCCCGATCGAAACCCTGCTGAAGGCCGCCATGGACGGAGCCGTGCCGATCCGCGCCTTCATGGAAGCCTTCGTGGCCTCCGAGGTGGTGCTGCTGACCGGCAGCCTGGTCACCCCCGATGGCAGCGGCTTCGACCCGCTGCTGTTCGACAAGCAGGGCACTCTGCACGTGGCGGTGTTCACCGATCCGGCGCGGGTGGGCATCCACAGCCAGCAGGCCCCGCACCAGATCCGCTGGCTGATGCTGGACGTGCTGCGTCGCGTGCCCGGTGGCTACGGCGTGGTGGTCAACCCCGGCACCACGCTGGGCTTCGAGATTTCCGCCAGCGGCGTGGGCGAGATCCTGAAGGATTTCGCGCAGGGCTGAGCAGGATCTCCCATGGATTCGATTGATCGCACCGCCTCCCACCATGAACGTCGGGCCGCGATGTGGCTGGTGACGGGCGTGGCTGTATCGCTGGCGACAGGGCTGACGCTGGGCATCGGCTTCGATATCCACGATACCCCCGCACCCGTGTTGGCATGGGTAGGAAGTTGGGGTGCGGCCTGGCATCTGTACCAGGGTGCGCGATTGAAGGGACGGCGCGCATGGCTGTGCGGTGGCCTTGCTGTGCTGGGGCCAGTGCCTGCGCTCATGGTCCATGTGTGGTTGCGCAGGGCGCACCGCTTGCCCGGTGGCTAAGGCGTTGGCCGGATCCTGAAGGATCTCGCGGAGGTGTAGAGTCGAGCCATGCTCGACTCATCTGGAATCGTGCGAACGGCAGTCGGGCGTGGCTCGACGCTACAGAAGCAGCAGGCGGGCATGATTCAACGTTGCAGGATGCTTCCCTTCGCGCGCCGTCCGTGATTCCCTTGGGCGATATCGGGATGCAGGCTCTGTCATGGAATTCAGGGAACTATCCGGCGGCGCGCCGGAAAATCTGCAGCTGGCCCAGTGGTACCACATGCAATGGGGCAAGGAAGCCGGCCTGTCGCTGGAACAGGAACTGCAGCGGCTCAACCAGCCGCAGGATGCCGGCGGTTTCCCGCACCGGATTGCTGCATTTCATGAAGGTCAGTTAATCGGTGCGGTGCAACTCAAGCGTCGGGAAATGCCGGCGTTCCCGCAGTATGAGCATTGGCTGGGCAGTGTATTCGTGGCCGACAGTCATCGCGGGCGTGGGCTCGCCAGCCATCTCGTCGATGAGGCGATGGTGCAGGCGCGGCAGAAGGGCGTGCGCGATCTCTATCTGCAGACCGAAGCGCTGGACGGCGGCCTGTACGCGCGGCTGGGCTGGCAGCCCATCTGCGAGGCCGACAGCCACGGCTATCGTGTGCTGGTGATGGTGCGTAGGCTGCAGGCATGACCACAGCTGCATCCCGGCATTCCCGTAACGCGCTGATCTTCCTGATCGCAGCTATCGTCGCTGCATTGCTGGCCCTGCCGCTGCTGGGCGCGGCAGCAGGGGCGTTCGGCCTGGGTCTTCGGTGGGCCTGCGCTGCTGGGCACGGTCGCTTCGATCGTCGTGAATGTTCTGCTGGCGGCCCTGCCGTCCTTGGCACGGTCGCCGCGATGGTGGTGTACCGGCTGTTTGTCTTACCCGGCGCCGAAGCACGGAGTGTCGCCGCAAGATTGAAGTCGCCGGGGGCTGGTACTGCCTGACAAGGGCTCGTACTGCTACCGTGACATGGAAGAGGCTGTTTCGTTGCCTGTCATGTACATGGCCCGGTCAAGCGCATTGCGTCGAGCATCTTTTTGTTCTACGTATCTGAACAGATCTTGCTCGATCACCCGATTGCTGAGTGCCTTGAGTCGCTCAAGTTCCGCCTCGGACCTGCCAGGTGAGTCGACAGAAAGTTGAAGGCTGTTTGCGATTTGTAGTGAAATTCTCCCGCGAAGTTCGGAGGCCTCTCTTGCTTGTCCGTGTTCGTCAAACAGGGTGTGGATCGACATGGCAAGATCATCTGTGTGCTGCTGTCGTAGGCTGGGGATCGTCTGGTTTGCGTAAGAAAACCCTAGAATTGTCGAGAGGATCGCTGTAAGCAGGTGTGTTCCGAATAAAATAAACTTCTTCATTGCGGCTTGTCCTAGCGCGGGAGAATCCATTCGCAGCGATCAAGTTTTCCATTCACGGTGCCGCATCGGAATTGTCCACCCCCGAAGAGATAGCGGACTTCGCGAGGCCAGTCGCTCTTGTCGATGTCGATATCGATGTTTCCTCCGTTCTTGATTGTGTCCGATTCGGGGAGGAGATCGCCATGGACATTCTTGGCGGTGCCTTCAATAAGGCGCGCAGCTCCTCTCACCATTGGATTGATCTGCCAGCAGGCGGTGTCTCCGTTGTCCATTAGCAGGCAGCCGCCGACACCTTTCCCAAAGAAGTATTCGAGAGATCTGAATAGCGATCCGATCAGATTTCCATTGATTTGGCCGTGCTGCCACGCTGGATTTTTCGTCGTTTGCGCAATTCGAATTACATCGTCAACTGCAGGGATAAATTGATTTGCGACGTATACGCTTGAAAAATACCCGCTGTCATTGCTGGGTTTGACGAAAATCCACTCTTTGGACATGTGGACGATGGCCTCCAGCTGGAGGCGTTCGCCATCGCTGAGTTCATGTGAACTGCTGTCGTAGTCTCCTTGACCATATGGAGTGTTTATGGATCTGCTGGGCAAGCGCCAAGTAGGGACTTCGATGTCGTTGATGTCATCGAATCCTAAAGGTGAATGAGCTCTTTCGATTCGCTTGGGTACTTCCCCGGCTGGGACGTAGTTGACAGTGACATATAGCGCTTGCGCAGTATTTGGATTGACGACCATGTACCTATCCCAGCCGCGACGATCACCATGGGCGATTTCGCCTGCAGACTCATACTGCCAATCCTGCGAGCAGTTTCCGCAGGTTACGATTTGAACTGCGTGCGCTGTTGACGGAAGGGCAGAGTGCGCGGTCATAACCAGAACCGACGCCAAAATGTTTTTCATGATCTGATTTCCCTTGGTTGGCGATTGCTGTACGCGGATTCGACTCGGAATCGACGTGAACCCGTGTGTTCATGCTGCCGGCCTGGCTATTTGGTCTGAATAGGTCATCTGCTTTCGAAGCGCAGGAAACAAGATCGTTTGGATGTCAGGGAATGAGAGACTGGCCTGTGAGTGGGCGCGGCAGCAGGGCCGCCCGGCCTGGGCCTTTCGGTTGGCCTGCGCTGCTGGGTACGGTCGCTTCGATCGTGGTGTATGTGCTGCTGGCGTTGCTGGGGCCGAAGCGCGGGGCATCGCCACAGCGGTAACGTGGGCAAGCTCTGCCAGGCATGGCCTGGCACTACTGGAATCAGATCAGGCCGAAGCGTGAGGCAACGCCACGGGGGTGATGCGGGCGAGCCCTGCCAGGCATGGCCTGGCGCTACTGGAATCAGTTCGGGCCGAAGCGCGGGGCATCGCCGCGAGGTTGGTGCGGGGAAGCCCTGCCAGGCATGGCCTGGCACTACTGGAATCAGGTCTGGCCGAAGCGAGGGGCGTCGCCACGGGTATCAGTTCGGGTAGTAGAGCAGGGCGGAGCCCTCGGCCAGTGCTTCTTCGTAGAAGCCGGCAAAGCGACGGTAGGCATCGGTGTTGAGCGCGTCCACCTGGAATCGGCCGCAGCGTAGGTCATTGATCTGGTCGAAACCGAAACGCGCGCACTCGGCCTGTGCCAGGTCGAAGGCATCACGCTCGTCGTCCTGCCTCAGGAACAGCATGGCGTTGTGGACCGCGCCGGGTTCAGGCGCGTTCCATTCAAACTCCGTCGTACCGGCATAGCGGCCGGTGAATCCATAAACCATCACGATCACGTGGCATTTCCCGGCAGGACCGCGGAGGTGCCGGCAATCACCGGCACCTCCGCAGGCATCACATCGACACCTTCTTCCGGTTGTCGTCGCTGTCGCGGTCGATCAGCTTGTTGTACGGATCGAACCCGGCCTCGTCCGGTTTGCCATCCACGGTCACGGTGATCACCGGGGCGGCCTCGGTGATGTGGTGACGCTTCAGGTACAGCACCTTCTGGTCGCGTTCCTTGCCGGAAGGCGCATTGGCGAACACGCCGATCTCGATCCAGTCGTCCAGCGTGGCGGGCGTTTCTTTGCCCTGGTCGTCGGCATGCACCTTGGCGGCGTGCAGTGTCAGGGTCACATCGTAGCGGCCATCGGCACGCTTCTTCGCGCGCGCGTCCACCAGGCGGTTGTCGTGCAGGGTGATCTTCTCGAACAGATCGGTCAGCAGCTGCTGACGGTCGGTCGGGGCTTCGGCGCGCAGGTAGTCCACCAGTTCCCGCGAGGTGGTGTAGGGCGGCTGCTGGTAGCCCTTGTCCTGCAGGAAGCGTTTGAGGGCCCGGTTCACGGCCTGTTCGCCCATCTCTTCGCGCAGGCGGTAGAACACCAGCGAACCCTTGTTGTAGTGGATGTACTGCTGGTTTTCCACCCGCTTCAACGGCAGTTCGCCAATGCGCTCGCCACCACGGCCGGCCAGGTAGCGGTCCAGTTCGGTCTTCAGGAACTGGCGCATGTGCGCGCGGCCGTACTCCTTTTCCATCACCATCAGTGCCGAGTACTGCGACAGCGATTCGGACAGCACCGTGGCGCCCTGCACGTTGGCACCGATCACCTGGTGCGCCCACCACTGGTGTGCGATCTCGTGCGCGGTCACGTAGAACACGTAATCCACCTTGTCCGGGTCGCGCAGGTCGGCGATGAAGCCGATCGATTCGGAGTAGGGGATGGTGTTGGCGAAGGACTGGGCGAAGCTGCGGTAGCCCGGGAACTCGATGATGCGCACCTGGCGGTGCTGATACGGGGTGAAGCTCGCCTCGTAATAGGCCAGCGACTTCTGCACGGCCTCGATCATCCGATCCACGTTGTAGGGGTGGGCCGGGTCGAAGTACACCTCGATCGGGATTTCCTTGTACATGCCCTTCTTAACCTGCCAGCGTGCGGACAGGTAGGCGTAGAAATTCAGCATCGGCCGGTCCATGGCGTAGCTGAAGCAGCGCCGCCCATCCACGGTGGCTTCCTTCTGCAGGTAGCCCGGTGCCAGCGCCACCTGGTCCGGTGCGGTGCAGATGGTGGTGCGGAAGTCCAGCCAGTCGGCATCGTCGGAGATGTAGGTGTTGGCCCGCGCCGCTTCGTCTTCCAGTTTCGGCATGCGCGTCGGTTCGCCCAGGCCCCGCTTGCGCCGTTCGTTGCGATCCTTCAGCTCGCTGTTCTCGTCGTAGCCGAAGGAGGGCAGCAAGCCACTGTTGAAGAACGTGCCGTTGTCCACGATGTAGCTGGGCGCCTGGCCAGCGGTGATGCCCTTGGGCTTCTGCTCGACGCGGAAATGCACCGTGCGCTGTTCGCCCGGCTGCAGCGGCGTGGCCAGGCGGTAGATGCGGTAGCCCAGGTCGGCATCGTGGAAGCTGAGGGTCTGCCCGCCCAGGTCGACCTTGATCAGCTCACGGTCGTCGCCCATCGAGATGTGGATGTCGTTGATCGGCACCGCGTGCGGATTGCGGATCGTCCAGTCGGCATCGATGGTCACCGTCTGCGTTTCCGGACGCAAGTCCACGCGGTTGTCGATGGCGATGATGCGCGGCTGCGGCAGGTTGCGGTACTTGGACAGCTCGCGCTCGTAACGCACCTGCAGGTCACGCTGCTGGTCCGGTGACACGAACTCGTTGCGGATGTTGGTGCTCCAGTACAGCCAGCTGCCCAGGGCAACAAAGGCCACCAGCGATACAGCAAACCCCGCGCCGGTCGGGCCGCGCAGGCGGTGCATGGCCAGCTTCATCCGCTCACGCAGACGTGTGCCGACGCCGCGCACCCAGAACGCGGATGCCAGGAACAACAGGGCGATCAGCAACAGGGCCCAGTAAGCCTGGAACACCAGTTGCCCCGGCAGGAAGTGGCCGTAGCCGTTCATGTCCGAGTACGGGGCGTTGGGCCAGTTGCCGAAGTTGTAGATGTTCTGGGTGAAGTCCAGCAGGCCCAGTGCGACCTGCGCGATCATCACCAGGATCAGCAGCGCGTAGCCGAAGAACTTGTTGTTGGTCAGCACCTGGAGGATCAGCGCCATGCCGCCCATCAGCACGTAGAACACCGATCCCAGCGCCAGCGCCTTCAGGTACAGCAGCGGCTCCAGGTGGGTGTAGCCCTGGGTCAGCTGCAGCACCATCGACACCCCCGCGCCGATGGCCTGGAAGCAGGCGACGATGACCACCAGCGTGGTGAAGCGGGCCAGCAACGGCACCCAGTTGGGCACCGGCATGGCGTCGCTCACTTCGTTCAGGCGCACCGAGCGCTCCTTCCAGACCAGCTCGCCGGAATAGAACAGCACGATGATCACCAGCAGCCAGCTGTAGGCGCCCTGCAGTGACGCCAGCATTTCACTGGTCACCGGCCAGATGGGCGTGCCGTACATCACGTTCTGGTGCAGCGCGCCGGGAATGAAGTTGGCCAGGCCCAGCACCAGCAGCACGATGAACGGCACGCTGCGCAGCACGCCCACGGTATCGAAGCGCACCTGCCGCAGGAACTGGTGCCAGCCGGTGGCGGCACCGAACACCGGGCGCACACGCGGGGCGACGATCTGCACCGGCCGCGCGGCATCGGCGTTGGCCACGATCTTGCGGCGGCCCCAGCGGCGGCGCCCGCTACCGGTGCGCTCGCTACGGAACAGGGCAAAGGTGGTGGCGAACAGCGCAGCGGCCACGCCCAGCCACAGGGCACGGTTGGCCACCAGGTAGCCGGCCACCGCCGGCAGTTGGGTGTTGCTCTGCTCTGCGGCCCAGTAGCGCACGGCACGGCCCAGCGCACGCATGCCCAGCGGTTCGGTCAGCGTGGCGATCCACACGTTGTCGATGTCGCTCAGCAGCGAGGCGCTTACCCCGTACAGCACGAAGTAGCCCACCAGGCCGATGTAGACCCACAGGATGGAGCGGGTCACCGCCGCCAGCAGCGAGAGCAGGGCGGTGGTGAACAGCACGTTGGGCAGCACGATCCAGGTGAAGGTCCAGGCGTAGCCGGCCAGCGAAACGGGGCCGACCCGTGCCTTGTCCACCCACGGCATCAACGGCCCCAGGAAGATGCCCAGCGCGATGATGAGATAGACCACCAGGCTGGCGCAGATCGCGGCCAGCAGCCGCCCGGCAAGATAGTCGCGGCGCTTGATCGGGCTGGCGAAGATCAGTTCGGCGGTGCCCAGTTCGAAGTCACGCAGCAGGGCATTACTGACGAACAACGTGGACACCAGCATGCCCATCATGGTGAAGATGCCCATGAAGCGCGCGATGACGATCGGCGCATTGCTGTGCACGTTGCCGGCACCCCCACCGAGCTGCACGGCTTCGGTGGAAGCTGCGGCGAAGGCCAGCGCGGCGAACAGGAAGGCCAGCAGCCACAGCAGCGGCGAACGCAGCTGCTCGCGCAGCTCGAAGCGGAAGAAGGTCAGGATCATGGTCTACTCCGGATCAGGCCGCGCGGGCACGCGCCTGCAGGCGCAGGCGCTGGAAGTAGACGTCCTCGAGATCGGGGGCCACGGCGCGGAAGCCATCGCCGGGATCGCTGGCACTGTGGATGTGGATGACCGGGCGGCCACCGACCAGGCGCGAGGACAGCACCACGTAGCGCGCCTCGTGGTCGGCCAGCTCGGAGGGATCGACCTGCTTGCGCCAGACCTGGTTTGCCAGCGCTTCGATGGCATCGGTGGGGCGGCCGGTCAGCAGCACCTGGCCCTTGTTCATGATGGCCATGCTCGGGCACAGGTCGGTCACGTCCTCCACGATGTGGGTGGACAGGATCACCGCCACGTTCTCGCCGATGGCGGCCAGCAGGTTGAGGAAGCGGTTGCGTTCCTCCGGGTCGAGGCCGGCAGTGGGTTCATCGACGATGACCAGACGCGGATCGCCGAGAAGGGCCTGGGCGATGCCGAAGCGCTGGCGCATGCCGCCGGAGTAGGTGCCCAGCTTGCGCTTGCGCGCGTCCCACAGATTCACCTGTTGCAGCAGGCCATCCACCACTTCGCGGCGCTGCGCGCGCTGGGTCAGGCCCTTGAGGACGGCGAAGTGCTCCAGCAGGTCGAGCGCACTGACCTTGGGGTAGACGCCGAAATCCTGCGGCAGGTAGCCCAGGCGGCGGCGCACGGCGTCCTTGTCGCGCAGCACGTCGATCGGCGCTTCGCCGGGAATGCTCAGCACAGCGGTGCCGCTGTCGGCTTCCTGCAGCGTGGACAGGGTGCGCATCAGCGAGGATTTGCCGGCGCCGTTGGGGCCGAGCAGGCCGAACATGCCGCGCGGGATGTCCAGGGTGACCGCGTTCAACGCGTGGACGCCGTTGGCGTAGGTCTTGGACAGCGAGTCGATCTGCAGCATGCGGCGTACACCTCTTCCCTGTGTGTGAAGTGCCGTTTATCGCGCTGAATACGACGTCGGTCAATGCCGATGGTCATGGTTCCGGCAATTGGGGAGGGTCAGTCCAGTGCACTAGACCCGGATGCCCGTGGCCGAAGGACCGGTAGAGCCGAGTCCACGCTCGGTTGATTTCCCGGTTTTTTGTAGAGCCGAGCCATGCTCGGCTGTTCTTGCCTGGATACAAAGGCAGCCGAGCATGGCTCGGCTCTACCGAAGAGCCACGGCCGTCGAGCAAGCTCGACGCTACGCGCGCTGCGACGACTCGCGCACCACCAGCTTCACCGGAATGCTCAGGCTCTCCACCGGCTGGCGGCCGATCAGCGCCAGCAGTTTCTCCACCAGCAGCTGGCCCGCCTGCTTGGTGTCCTGCTGCACGGTGGTCAGTGCCGGCGACACCGAGGCGGCCAGCGGAATATCGTCGAAGCCGGTCACGGCCACGTCCTGCGGAACGCGCAGGCCGGCCTCGCGCAGCGCACGCATCGCACCGATGGCGATCAGGTCGCTGGCGGCGCAGATCGCATCGATGCGTCCGCCGCGTGCCAGCAGCGCCTGGCAGGCTTCCTGCCCGGAGGCCTCGGTGGTGATCGCATCGTGCTGCAGCGCCGGGTCGGCGGCGAGGCCGTGGGTGCGCAGCGCCTCGACGTGGCCGCGGTAGCGCTCCTCGAATTCCGGGTAATGGCTGGACGCATGGCCGAGGAAGGCGATGCGACGGCAGCCCTGCTGCAGCAGATGGGCGGTGATGTCATGCCCACCCTGGAAGTTGTCGCTGCCGATCGACACACCCGGCTGGCCGGGCAGGGCCGCGCCCCAGCGCACGAAATGCGTGCCCTGTTCGACCAGTCGCTGCAGGCGGTCGCGCGACTGGTGGTAGTCGCCGTAGCCCAGCAGGATGATGCCGTCGGCCTTGTTGCTGTCCTCGTAGTCGGCCTGCCAGTCGGTGGACAGCTGCTGGAAGGACACCAGCAGGTCCTGCCCATGCAGCGCGCAGGCGCGGGTGATCGAGCCCAGCATCGAGTGGAAGAACGGGTTGATCAGCGAGTCATCATTGGTCGGGTCTTCGAAGAACAGCAGGGCCAGCGTGCCGGCATTGCGCAGGCGCAGGCTGGAGGCGTTCTTGTCGACCTTGTAGTTCAGCTCGCGGGCGATGCGCAGGATGCGCTCGCGGGTTTCGGCGTTGACCATCGGGCTGCCGCGCAGGGCACGCGACACCGTGGGCTGGGAAACCCCGGCCAGGTGGGCGATGTCCAGGGACGTGGCTTTGCCTTTGATGGTCATGTCGAAGAATTGCGGGCAGACCCGGCGATGATGCCATGGGCTGCTGCAACGTGCGGGACCGGGGCGCTACCATCGCCGTTGTTTTCCGTTGATCCTGCACATGCAGCCTGCCTACCTGACCGCCGAACACCCCTGGGACCTGCTGGACTGGCATGAGGCCGTGGATGCACTGCGCGAGGGCCACCGCCAGGGCCAGCCGCGCAGCGCCGACATCCACCTGCACGGCGAGCACGGCGATCTGTTCTCGCGCGCCAGCGGTATCGAAGGCGTGGGTTACGGGCTGAAGGCGGAATCACTGTTCGGCGGCAATCCCGCCCGCGGCCTGCCCACCTCGCAGGGCGTGATGCTGGTGTTCGCACCAGACGACGGCCGCCTGCGGGCGATGGTCGACAGCCGGGTCATCACCGCGCTGAAGACCGCCTCCGATTCGGTGCTGGCCGCCGGCTACCTCGCCGCGCCGGGCAGCAGCCACCTGCTGGTGGTCGGGGCCGGGGTGATGGCCGGCCACCTGGCGCGCGCCTACAGCGCTCTGTTCCCCGGGCTGCAGCGGATCTCGGTGTGGTCGCGTCGCCCGGAGGCCGCGCAGGCGCTGGTCGCCTCGCTGGCCGGCCTTCCGGCCGAGGTGGTGGCGGTGCAGGACCTGCAGGCGGCGGCCGGGCAGGCCGACATCATCTGCACGGCAACGATGTCGACCGCGCCGCTGGTCTACGGGGCCTGGCTGAAGGCGGGGGCGCATGTCGATCTGGTTGGCGGTTTCACCCCGTCCATGCGTGAATCCGATGACGACCTGGTGGCCCGGGCGGCTGTCTACGTCGATTGCCGCGCATCAGCGCTGCAGGCCGGCGATCTGGCCCAGCCGCTGGCGGCCGGTCGCATCGGTCCCGACCACGTGCGCGGTGACCTCTACGACCTGGTGGCGGCCCCGGGCCGGCCCGAGGCGGACATCACCGTGTTCAAGAATGCCGGCGGCGCCCACCTGGACCTGATGGTGGCGGCCCGGTTGCTGCAGAGGCACGGCCTGTAAGGGCTGCGGGCGGTTTGCCGGGGCTGGCAGGGGCAATTCCCGAGACGCCTTGGCGGCAGTTTCCGACAGGGCTGGAGGGGTCAGGGATGTTAGACTGGGCCGTTCTGGCATTCCCCAAATTCAACGGGGCGGCCCTGTCCTGCAGCCCGCCCACGGCTGTGATAGAACGGGTGCTGCCCTGTACAACGGACGAACACACCTATGGCGCGTGGCATCAACAAAGTCATCCTGGTCGGCAACCTCGGTAACGACCCGGACGTGAAGTACACCCAGGGCGGCATGGCGATCACCCGCATCAGCCTGGCCACCACCAGCGTCCGCAAGGACAAGGACGGCAACCAGCAGGAGCGCACCGAATGGCACCGCGTGGTGTTCTTCGGCAAGCTCGGCGAAATCGCCGGCGAATACCTGCGCAAGGGCAGCTCGGTCTACGTTGAAGGCAGCCTGCGCTACGACAAGTACACCGGCCAGGATGGCGTGGAGAAGTACTCCACCGACATCATCGCCGACGAAATGCAGATGCTGGGCGGCCGCGGTGAAGGCGGCGGCGGTGGCGGCGGTGGTGGCAACTTCGGCGGCGACCGTCCGCAGCGCCAGCAGGCCCCGCGCCAGGAGTACGGCGGCGGTGGCGGCGGCCAGCGTGGCGGCCAGGGCGGTGGCTACGGCAACCAGGGCGGTGGCAACCAGGGTGGCGGCTACGGCAACCAGGGCGGCAACCAGGGTGGCGGCTATGGCAACCAGGGCGGCAACCAGCGCCCGCAGCCGCAGCAGGCACCGCCGATGGACGACTTCGCTGACGACGATATTCCGTTCTGATGCATGCCTGGCAACAGGCACAGACGTGAATCCAGAAGGAGCCCCATTCGTGGGGCTCTTTTTTTTGCGCGTCCAGTCAGGTGCGTTGTGCCCCGCAGCATCAATTTTCGTGCACCGCGTCTTGCAAAAAAAAAAATTCCTCCCGTATGGTGCAATCGATTGCATTGCTGTGAATCCTCAGTGTTTGCACCGGTTGGGAGGCCGGGAAGTGGATGTCGATCCATTCCATCGAACCGGCGCCTGCGCCGGGGCTCACGCGGCGCGATGCGCTGCGCATGGCCGTCGCCGGCAGCCTGGGCCTGGCGGCTGCAGGCGTCCTGCCCTCTGTCGCATCTGCCGCTCCGCTCAAGGGTCGGCTGAAGCACTCCGTCGCCCGCTGGACCTTCCCGCAGTTGTCGGTCGCCCAGCTCTGCCAGACCGTGAAGGGCCTCGGCTTTGCCGCCATCGACCTGGTCGGCCCGGAGGACTGGCCCACCTTGAAGGCCCATGGCGTGGACAGCTCGATGTGCAACGGCGCCGAGCTGGGCCTGACCAAGGGTTTCGCCGGCCGCGAATTCCACGATGAGCTGGTGGCGCGCTACACCCAGCACATCGACCGGGTCGCTCATGCCGGCTATCGCAACCTCATCTGCTTCTCCGGCAACCGCAACGGCATGGACCCCCAGCAGGGCATGGCCAACGCCGAAGCCGGCCTCAAGCGCATCCTCGGCCATGCCGAGAAACGTGGCGTCGTACTGGTGATGGAGCTGCTGAACTCCCGCGTCGATCACGCCGACTATCTGTGCGACCACTCGGCCTGGGGCGTGGAGCTGTGCAAGCGTCTCGGCTCTGACAATTTCGGCCTGCTCTACGACATCTACCACATGCAGATCATGGAGGGCGACATCATCGCCACCATCGGTCGGGACCATGCGTATTTCAAGCATTACCACACCGCGGGCGTGCCTGGCCGGCACGAGATCGGTGACCAGCAGGAACTGAACTATCCGGCCATCTGTCGCGCGATCCGCGACACCGGTTTTGATGGGTATCTGGCGCAGGAGTTCATGCCTGCAGCGCCCGATCCCGTTGGCTCATTGCGCGAGGCGATCCGTCTCTGCGACGTCTGAAACGATATCCACCCAGGTGATAGACCCATGGCAGATAATCATTACGACGCCATCGTTGTTGGCTCGGGAATCAGTGGCGGTTGGGCGGCGAAGGAACTGACCGAAAAAGGTCTCAAGGTCCTGATGCTGGAACGCGGGCGCAACATCGAGCACGTGAAGGACTACGTCAATGCGATGAAGGAGCCGTGGGACTTCCCGCATCGCAACCGGCCGACCCAGGCGATGAAGGCCGCGTTCCCGGTGCTGATGCGCGACTACGCGCTGGCTGAGAACCTGGAGGGCATGTGGGCCGACGAACAGGACTCGCCTTACATCGAGACCAAGCGCTTTGACTGGTTCCGCGGCTACCACGTCGGTGGCCGTTCGCTGATGTGGGGGCGACAGAGCTACCGCTTCTCCGATCTGGATTTCGAAGCGAACCTCAAGGACGGCATCGCCACCGACTGGCCGATCCGCTACGCCGACATCGCGCCGTGGTACGACCACGTGGAGAAATTCGCCGGCATCGCCGGCACGCGCGAAGGGCTGGACGTGCTGCCTGACGGCGAGTTCCTGCCACCGATCCCGCTGAACATCGTCGAGAAGGACGTCGCCACGCGGATCCAGAAAGCCTTTGGTGGCACGCGCCACATGATCCACTCGCGCACGGCCAACATCACCAAGCCGATGCCGGAGCAGGGCCGGGTCAACTGCCAGTACCGCAACAAGTGCATCCTCGGCTGCCCCTTCGGCGCCTACTTCTCGACCCAGGCGGCCACGCTGCCGGCGGCGATGAAGACCGGCAACCTGACGCTGCGGCCGTTCTCGATCGTCAAGGAAGTGCTCTACGACAAGGACCGCAAGCGTGCGCGCGGCGTGGAGATCATCGACGCCGAGACCGGCCAGACCTACGAGTACACGGCCAAGGTCATCTTCCTCAACGCGTCGTCGTTCAATTCGACCTGGCTGCTGATGAACTCGGCCACCGATGTCTGGGAGGGTGGACTTGGCTCGTCGTCCGGCGAGCTTGGGCACAACGTGATGGACCACCACTTCGGCGCGGGTGCATCGGGCCGCGTCGAAGGCTACGACGACAAGTACTACTTCGGCCGTCGTCCCTGCGGCTTCTATATTCCGCGCTTCCGCAACACGGCCGCCGACAAGCGCGGCTACCTGCGCGGCTTCGGCTACCAGGGCAGTGCCAGCCGAAACGGCTGGTCGCGCGAGATCGCCGAGCTGAACATCGGCGCCGACCTGAAGGAGGCGCTGAGCCTGCCGGGTGACTGGCGGATCGGCATGACCGGTTTCGGCGAAATGCTGCCGCACCACGACAACACCATCCGCCTGGACCACGAGCGCAAAGACAAATGGGGGCTGCCGGTGCTGGCCATGGACGTTGCCATGCGCGAGAACGAGAAGGCGATGCGCAAGGACATGGCGGCCGATGCGGCGGAGATGCTGGAAGCCGCCGGCGTCAAGGACGTGGAGATGCACGACAACGACTACGCGCCGGGCAAGGGCATCCACGAAATGGGCACCGCGCGCATGGGCCGTGATCGGAAGACCTCGGTGCTTAACCAGCACAACCAGGTCTGGGATGCACCCAACGTCTATGTCACCGACGGTGCGTGCATGACCTCCAGTGCCTGCGTGAATCCGTCGTTGACCTACATGGCGCTGACCGCACGCGCCGCCGACCACGCCGTGCGCGAACTGAAAGCGGGGAACCTGTGATGGATCGTCGTGAACTGTTGAAGATGATCTTCGCTGCCACCGGGGCGGCGATGATCGGCCTGCCGACGCTGGCCAGCGCCAAGCTGCCGGCTGCGCCGCCAGGCGCTGGCTTCTCCGAGGCCGAGATCGTCACGCTTGATGAAATCGCCGAGACCATCCTGCCGCGCACCCGCACGCCCGGCGCGAAGGACGCGGCCACCGGTGCCTTCATGGCGCGGTTCGTGACCGACTGCTACACCGCCCGCCAGCAGGCGACCTTCCGCGCCGGCCTGGCCGACATCGACAAACGCGCCGGCGGTCACTTCGTCGCCCTTGCGCCCGATGCGCGCAGCGAACTGCTGCGCACGCTGGATGCGGAAGCCCGCAAGCGTGCGGTCGAGGTGAGCGAGACCGGCACCGGGGAGTCCTCGAAGGCGATGCCGCATCCGTTCACCATGATCAAGCAACTGGCCATTTTCGGCTTCTTCACCTCGAAACAGGGCGCGACCGAAGTGCTGACGTACGTCGCCGTGCCCGGACGCTACGATGGCGACATGGCCTACGTGCCAGGTACGCCGGCCTGGGCCACCAGCTGATGGAGTACGACAGGATGATCAGACCTTTCTTGATGGCCGCAGGCGTGCTGGCGGCAGTGCCGGCGTTCGCGCAGGCCGGCCCCGAGCGTGATCCGGCAAAGACCGAGGTATGGGCGCCGGTGGCGGACGTCGCCACGCCGGCGGGCGCTGCGCCGTCGGACGCCATCGTGCTGTTCGATGGCAAGGACGTGTCTGCCTGGGAGGCGGAGCAGGGCGGCCGCGTGCCGTGGACGGTGGCCGACGGCGCGATGACCGTGGTGCCGGGCAGCAAGGGCATCCGTACCCGGCAGCGTCTCTGCGACATGCAGTTGCATGTCGAGTGGCGCACGCCGACCGATACCAAGGGCTTCGACGGCCAGAACCGCGGCAACAGCGGCATCTTCCTGCAGGAGCTGTATGAGTTGCAGGTGCTCGACAGCCACGGCAACCCAACCTACGCCAATGGCCAGGCTGGTTCGATCTACAAGCAGGCCGTGCCGCTGGTGAATGCCTCGCGTGCACCCGGCCAGTGGCAGGCCTACGACATCATCTGGAAAGCGCCGCGTTTCTCTGCCGGTGGCGGGCTGACCTCACCGGCGCGCATCACCGTGCTGCACAACGGCGTGCTGGTGCAGGACGACACCGTGCTGGCGGGCCGGACCGAGTACATCGGCGCGCCGTCGTACTCGCCACATGGCTGCGCGCCGCTGTACCTGCAGGAGCACGCCTCCAAGGTCAGCTACCGCAACATCTGGGTGCGCGAGCTGTAACGCTCGCGCCTACTTCGCCAGGAAGCTGGCGAGGTCATCGATCTCCTGCGCGGACAGCTGGGAGAAGGGCGGCATCAGCCCGCCGCCCTTGCTGATCTTTTCCTTGATCTGTGCCGGCGGCAGGCGCTTGCCGATGTCGGTGAGCGCGGGGAACGCGCCGGGCATGCCGGCACGATCGGCACCGTGGCAGGCCACGCAGTTCGCCGCGTACAGCTTGGCGCCGGCAGCAGGATCTTCCTTGGACCACGCCGGCAGCGCATGGGTTGCCGCGCACAGGGTCAGGGCCAGGGTCAGGACAGTTTTCAAACGAAGCTCCTTGGCGGGCTAGCGCGAAGCGCGGGCGGGCAGGCTGACGGTCAGGTGTTCACGCAGGTAGTCGGCGCCGGTCTGGATCACCTTGGCCGGGTCACGCGGCTGGTCGTGCTCGACGATGTACCACTTCACACCCGCACTGGCGGCGGCCGGCAGGATCGCGTTCCAGTCGAGTACGCCCTGGCCGACGGCGGCGAATCCGCCTTCGTCTTCGGCCTGGCCCTTGGGCGCGTTGTCCTTGGCATGCACCGCGAACAGGCGGCCACGGAACTTGCCCAGCATCACCACCGGGTCGTGACCGGAGCGCGCCACCCAGGCCAGGTCCAGCTCGGTCTGCAGGTTCGGGCCGGCGGCTTCGAACAGCAGCTCCAGTGCGGTGCGGCCGTCGAAGTCGACCAGCTCGAAGTCATGGTTGTGGTAGGCCAGGCGCATGCCCTTGGCGCGCACCCGTTCGGAGATGCCGCCCAGTTCCTTGCCCAGTGCCGCCCAGCCGGCGGCATCTTTCGGCCGATCCTTGCTGTCCAGGTAGGGCACCACCAGCGTGGTGTTGCCGATGGCACGGTTGAAGGCCACCACCTTGTCGAGATCATTGCGCAGGTCGGCCAGCGCAGTGTGCGAGGAAATCGCCTTGATGCCGTATTTGTCGAGCAGCTGCTTGAGCTCAGCCGCGCTGACGTCCTGCGTGCCGACGGTTTCCACCGCGTGTACGCCTGCGTCGTGGACGATCTTCAGCTGCTGGTCGAGCGTGCCGGCGTTGCGCAGCGTGTACATCTGCACCGCGATGGGCTTTTCAGTGCCGCTGGTGTTCGCAGCGAAGGCGGGCAGGGCGGCGAGCAGCAGCAGTGCGGCGGTGGCGATACTGCGTGTTGGAGCCTTCATCCGTACATCCTCCGGGGATTCATTCGAGGGTGGCCCAGGCGCGCGACCTGGCCGATGCGATGACGCGGTCGACGATCCGCGCCGAGCGCAGGCCGTCTTCGAAGGTGGGCAGGCCCTGCGGCGTCTCGCCGTCGATGGCGCGATAGGTGTCGGCGACGAACGCCTCGAAGCACTGCGCGTAGCCCTGCGCATGGCCTGGCGGCAATGTCGACAGACGACGTTGTTCGGCACTGCCGGCGCCGGGGCCGCGCACGAAGGTCTCTTCGCGCTGGTCGGGCCGGCCGATCCACAGCCGCTCGGGGTCTTCCTGATTGAACGCCACGCTGGCCTTGGCGCCATCGATCTCGAACCAGAGGCGGTTGTGCCGCCCCGCCGAGACCTGGCTGACGGTCAGCGATGCCAGTGTGCCCGCGCCAGTGCGGAACATCGCCATGGCCACGTCTTCGCTGGACACCGCCTGCGTGGCACCGCCCGCGGCGGGTGTGCTGAAACTCTGCGCGCCCTCGGCGCTGCGCTGGGCGATCACCGTGGCGAAGGCCGCGCTGACCTCGGTGAAGCGCTCGCCGCTGACCCATTCCACCAGGTCGCACCAGTGCGAGCCGATGTCGGCGAAAACGCGCGAGGTGCCGCCCAGCACCGGGTCGACGCGCCAGTTGTTGCTGGCCGGGTCCAGCAGCCAATCCTGCAGGTAGCTGCCGTGGATGAGGTGCAGGGGCCCGAGGTCGCCGGCCGCGATGCGTGCGCGGGCCTCGCGGACCACCGGGTGGTAGCGGTAGACGAAGGGCACCGTGGCGACCAGGCCGCTGGATGCGGCCAAGGATGCCAGCGCCTGCGCATCGTCCAGGGTCGTGGCCAGCGGTTTCTCGCAGATCACGTGCTTGCCGGCTTCCAGCGCGGCCTGCGCCATCGGCCGGTGCAGGTGGTTGGGCGTGCACACATGCACCACCTGTACCTGCGGATCGGCGACGACCTCGTCGATATCGCGGTAAGCGCAGGGCACATTCCACGCTTGCGCCACCTCCTGCGCGCGCTGCGGAGAAGACGCGGCCACGCCGCGTACGTCGGCACCGGCGAGCAGGGCGGCACGGCGGTGCACCGCGGCGATCATCCCCGTGCCGACAATGGCGATTCCAGGCTTTGGCATCGGCGTTGTTCTCAGCGTGTAGTGGCTGCGGCCGCAGCGGTGGGGCGATCGCGGAACAGCAGCAGGAAGGCGATCAGCACGACCAGTGCAACGCCGGCCGGGAACAGCCAGATCTGCTGCCAGTCCGGCCCTGCGGCCGTGGTGTAGTGCTCCACCACCGCGCCGGACAGGAAGGTGCCGATCAGCATGCCCACGCCGTAGGTCGCCAGGGTGATGAAGCCTTGGGCGCTGCTGCGTGCGTCAGGACCGGCATGTGCATCGGTGTAGATCTGCCCGGTGACGAAGAAGAAGTCGTAGCAGATGCCGTGCAGGACGATGCCGATCACCAGCAGCGAGAAGCCGCCACCGGCATCACCGAAGGCGAACAGCGCATAGCGCACCACCCACGCCGCCATGCCCACCGCCAGCATGGTCTTCACTCCCAGCCGCACGAACAGGAACGGCATCGCCAGCATCAGCAGCACTTCGGACACCTGGCCCAGCGACTGCAGGCCGGCCGCACCGCGCACGCCCAGGTCGTTGAGGTACGGGTTGGTGAAGTTGTAGTAGAACGACAGCGGGATGCAGATGGCGATGGAGGCCAGGAAGAACACCAGGTAGGCGCGCGACTTCAGCAGGCGCAGCGAGTCCAGGCCGAGGATCTGCCCCAGCCCGGCGTCGCGCTGCTTGGCCAGTGGCGGCGTGTGCGGCAGGGTGAAGGCATACAGGCCCAGCAGCAGCGAGGCCAACGCGGCCATCCGGAAGGTGAGCTCAAGCCGGTGCGCCTGTTCCCAGCCCAGCCAGCCGATCAGCACGCCGGCGATGATCCAGCCGATGCTGCCGGCCACCCGCACCAGCGGGAACTGTTTTTCAGGCGACTGCATGTGCCGCATCGCCACGCTGTTGGCCAGCGCCAGCGTCGGCATGAACAGCAGCATGTAGCCCATGACGCAGGCGGAGAACATGCTGAAGCTGGTCGCGGTGGAGGCCAGCCACATCAGCACCGCGCCGGCCAGGTGCAGTACCGCCAGGATGCGCTGCGCGGCGAAGTAGCGATCCGCGATCAGGCCGACCAGGAAGGGAGCGACGATCGCGCCGATGGACTGGCTGAGGAAGGCCGTGGCCACCTGGCTGGCGCTGGCCTGCAGCGGGCCCTGCACCAAGTAGGTGCCAAGGGTGACGAACCACGCCCCCCAGATGAAGAACTGCAGAAACATCATCGCGCCCAAGCGCGACATGGCGTGCGTCATGGCTTGCCCTCCCGGGGCGGTGTCAGCTCAGATTCCCAGCATGCGGTGCAGTGAAGCGGCGTCGGTGCCGCTGTCGGCGAAGTCGTCGAAGGCGCGCTCGGTCACCCGGATGATGTGGTCGCGGATGAAGGCGGCGCCCTCCCGTGCGCCGTCCTCGGGATGCTTCAGGCAGCACTCCCATTCCAGAACCGCCCAGCCGGGGAAGTCGTACTGCGCGAACTTCGAGAAGATGCCCTTGAAGTCGACCTGGCCATCGCCGAGCGAACGGAACCGGCCTGGCCGATCGATCCAGTCCTGGTAGCCGCCATAGACACCGCTGCGGGCACTGGCGTGGTATTCCGCGTCCTTGACGTGGAAGATGCCGATGCGCGGGTGGTAGCGGTCGATGAAGCCGAGGTAGTCCATCTGCTGCAGCAGCAGGTGGCTGGGGTCGTAGAGGATCTTCGCGCGCGGATGGTGGTCGACCACCTCGAGGAAGCGCTCGAAGGTCGCGCCGTCGTGCAGGTCTTCGCCCGGGTGGATCTCGAAGCACAGGTCGACGCCGCAGTCGTCGAACACATCGAGGATCGGGCGCCAGCGGCGGCCCAGTTCGGCGAAGGCTTCGTCCACCAGGCCCGGCGGGCGCTGCGGCCAGGGGTACATGTAGGGCCAGGCCAGTGCGCCGGAAAAGGTGGCGTGTGCAGTCAGCCCCAGGCGTTGGCTGGCCTTGGCGCCCAGCATCAGCTGGTCGACTGCCCAGGCCTGGCGGGCGGCAGGATCGCCGCGTTTGTCTGCCGGGGCGAAACCGTCAAACAGGCTGTCATAGGCCGGGTGCACCGCGACCAGCTGTCCCTGCAGGTGGGTCGACAGTTCGGTGATCTGCACGCCATGCCCGGCCAGCATGCCGGCCACGTCGTCGCAGTAGGTCTGGCTGCGCGCCGCCTCGGCCAGGTCGAACAGGTGAGGCGCAGTGGTGGGCACTTGTACGCCAGAATAGCCCAGCCCCGCGGCCCATCCGGCCAGGGTGTCCAGCCGATCAAAAGGAGCCTTGTCGCCGATGAACTGCGCCAGGAAAAGCGCCGGACCCTTGAGCGTCCTCACGTTGATTCGCCCTCGATGCAATCGATTGCATTACCCTAGCATGGGCTTTCCGCAGATCCGTTGTGCACTGCACAGCGGCAACAGGAGCTAGGACCATGGCAACCATCTACGACATCGCAAAGCACGTCGGCGTCTCCGCAGGGACGGTGTCGCGGGCGTTGTCGCGGCCGGAAAAAGTGCTGCCGGCCACCCGCGCGCGCATCGAACAGGCGGCCGCCACGCTGGGCTATGTGCCCAACACGGTGGCCCGCACGCTGAAGACCCAGCGCAGCGGCAAGATCCTGGTGACCGTGCCGGACATCGCCAACCCGTTCTTCGCGCAGATCCTGCAGGGCGCCGAAGAGGCGGCGCAGGCGGTCGGCTACGCCGTGCTGCTGGGCGATACCCAGCACCAGCCCGACCGCGAGGAACGCTACGCGCAGATGCTCAGGCGCAACGAAGCCGACGGTCTGATCGTGCTGGGGCACCGGCTGCCGCCGACCGCGCGCGAGATCGTGCAGGCGCTGGGCGCCGCCGCGCCGGTGGTCAACGGCTGCGAGTTCGATCCCGCGCTGGGCATTCCCAGCGTGCACATCGATAACGCCGCCGCCGCGCGCGCGGTGATGGAGCACCTGTATGCCCTTGGCCATGAGCGCATCGCCGTGGTCGGCGGGCCGCCGGACAATCCGCTGCACCAGCAGCGCCTGGAGGGCGTGCGCAGCGCCGGCAAGGCGCGTGGCCGGCTGCGCAGCCTGAGCGTCGTACCCGGTGATTTCTCGCTGGAATCCGGCCATGCCGCGGCGAAGGCGCTGCTCGCGCTTCCGCTCGCGCCGACCGCGGTGTTCTGTTTCAGCGACCAGATGGCGCTGGGTGCGCTGGCGGCCTGCCGCGACCTGGGCATCCGCGTGCCGGACCAGCTGTCCATCGTCGGCTTCGATGATCTGGCCTCGTCCAGCTTCCTGACGCCGCCGCTGACCACCATCCGCCAGCCAATGCGGGAAATCGGTGCGCGGGCGGTCAACCTGCTGCTGGCGATCATCGAACGCGTCGATGTGCCGCTGCAGCAGACGCTGGATTTCAGCCTGATGCTGCGGGGCTCGACGGCCGCGGCCGCCCCCCGGGGGGGGGCCGGGGGCCGGGGCGGGGGGGGGGGGGGGGGGG
>NZ_JACVTV010000033.1:0-39401 GCF_016624625.1 Stenotrophomonas sp. S41
CGGTGTCGGATTGCGGGGACGCCGCAAGTACGTCCCTGTAGGCTTGGCCGCCGCATCCATGCGGCGGACACCCCGCAATCCGACACCGCCCCACCTTCGAGAGGTTCACGCGGCTGTTGGTGGGTGCCGACCGTTGGTCGGCACGGCTGTTGGTAGGTGTCGACCGTTGGTCGATACGGCTGTTGGTGGGTGCCGACCGTTGGTCGATACGGCTGTTGGTGGGTGCCGACCGTTGGTCGGCACGGCTCTTGGTAGGTGTCGACCTTGGTCGACACGGTAGATCCACGCCGTGCGTGGATGGGGCGGGCCTTGCGTCTTGCCGCTGCTGCGGGTCAGGATGCGCCACCACGGCCGCCATAGGGGAAGGCCGGGTTTACAGGGGATCACCATGAAACTGCTGCTTCCGCTTGCCCTGGCAGGGCTGGCGACGTTTGTTCTGCCCGCCGCCGCCGCCGCTGAAATCCGTGTCGTGCAGCCGGTACCTTTCAGTGAATCGGCGATCATCGCCGAGGCCATCAAGAGCGAATGCAGCATCGGCGCCACGCTGGCGCAGTCGTTGGCTTCCAACGCCAGCCGCCACGGCAACACCATCGTGTCCGGGCCGGTAGGGGCCGAGAGCGGCAGCGGCCGCTCGTTGAAGCTTGAGCTGGTCGAGGCGCAGAGCGCAGGGAATGCCTTTGCCGGGCATTTCAAGTCGGCTGCGGTGCGTGGTGTGCTGTTCGAGGACGGCCATCAGGTCGCGACGGTCACGGCGCGGCGGATCTCCCGCGGCGGTGCGTTCGCTGGATTCAAGGGGTCCTGCACGGTGCTCGACCGCACCGTAAACGCGATCGGCGAAGACCTGGCGGGCTGGCTGGCTGCCCCGGTAGACAACGCGCGTCTGGGCGACCTCTGACCGGGACGGACCGCCGCTTCAGGGGGATGTGCCGGCAACGGACCGGCACACACCCGCCGTGCAGCGCGTAGTCCTGCGGACTTAAACTAGCCGCTGTTGCCCGCAGGATTGCCCATGTTCGATATCTCCCCTCAGCTCGACTGCGCCGGCCGCATCCTGCGCCTGGACCGTGCCCGGGTCATGGGCATCGTCAACGTCACCCCGGATTCGTTCTCCGATGGTGGCGCGCACGACAGCACCGACGCCGCCGTGGCCCATGGCCTGAAGCTGGTGGAGGAGGGCGCCGACCTGCTCGATATCGGCGGCGAATCCACCCGCCCGGGCGCCGCGCCGGTGTCGGTGGAAGAAGAGCTGCAGCGCGTGCTGCCGGTGATCGAACAGCTCGCTGCGCGCACCACCGTGCCGATCAGCATCGACACCTTCAAGCCGGAGGTGATGCGCGCGGCCGTGGCGGCCGGCGCCGGCATGATCAACGACATCTTCGGCCTGCGTCAGGAAGGCGCGCTGGACGCGGCCGCCGATACCGGGGTGCCGGTGGTGCTGATGCACATGCAGGGCGAACCTGGCCACATGCAGGCCGACCCGCATTACGACGACGTGGTGGCCGAGGTCCACGGTTTCCTCGTGCAGCGCCTGTTCGCTGCCGAAATGGCCGGTATCGCCAAGAAGAACCTGCTGATCGACCTCGGCTTCGGCTTCGGCAAGACCACCGCCCACAACATGATCCTGCTGGCCCGTTCCGAACGCTTCCTCGAGCTGGGCGTGCCGATGCTGGCCGGCCTGTCGCGCAAGCGCAGCCTGGGTGAGCTGACCGGCCGCGAGGTGGCGACCGAACGCGTGGCCGCGTCGGTGGCGGCGCACCTGATTGCCGTGCAGCGCGGCGCCCGTATCGTGCGTGTGCATGACGTGGCCGCCACGGTCGATGCCCTGAAGATCTGGGAGGCCGTGGACGCGGTGCCCCGCGTCGATGCTGCTCCGTCGATCCGCTGGCCGGACGAAGACTGATGGCTGTCGACCAGCGTCCGCTGGCGATCGCGGTGATGGGCCCGACCGCCAGTGGCAAGACCGCCACGGCGATCCGCCTGGCCCAGGAGTTGGACGGCGAGATCGTCAGCGTCGATTCGGCGCTGGTCTACCGCGGCCTGGACATCGGCTCGGCCAAGCCCGACGCCGCCGAGCGTGCGCAGGCACCGCATCACCTGCTGGATCTGCGTGATCCCTGGCAGACCTATTCGGCGGCCGAGTTCGCCGCCGATGCCGGCCGGGTGGTGGCCGACATCGTCGCCCGCGGCAAGACTCCGATCCTGGCTGGCGGCACCGGGCTGTATTTCCGTGCCCTGCTGCAGGGACTCTCGCCGATGCCCGAGGCCGACCCGGCAATGCGCGAGATGCTCAGTGCCGAGGCCGCCGAACGCGGTTGGGCCGCCCTGCATGCGGAACTGGCGCAGGTCGACCCGGCCGCCGCCGCACGCATCCACGCCACCGACCCGCAGCGCATCCAGCGGGCGCTGGAGGTCTACCGGCTGACCGGCACCCCGATCACTGAATGGCAGCGCCGCCCTGGTGTGGCGCCGTTGCCGGTGCGGACCCTGAAACTGATCCTGGCCCCGCGCGACCGGGCGGTGCTGCACCAGCGCATCGAGGCCCGCTTCGACGCCATGCTGGGGCAGGGCTTCCTGGACGAGGTGCGCGCCCTGCGGGCCCTGCCGCAGATGGCGGCCGTGCCCGCGCCGCTGGACCTGCCGGCGGTGCGCGCGGTCGGCTACCGCCAGGCCTGGGAATTCCTGGACGGGCAGGTCGACGCCGCCCGCTTCCGTGACAAGGCCATTTTCGCCACCCGGCAGCTGGCCAAGCGCCAGCTGACCTGGCTGCGTGGCGAGCTTGATGCCCGCTGGTTCGACCCCCATATCGACCATGAGCGCCTGTCCGGCGCGGTGTCGACCTTCGTCGCACGCTGAACCGCCGCTGGCCGTGTACCATCGTGGGTCGGCGGGCGGCTCGGGGGCCGCGGCATCCGCCGGCAACCCAATAAGAACAATAATCAGGAGTTAGCAATGTCCAAGGGGCAATCGCTGCAGGATCCTTTCTTGAACGCACTGCGGCGCGAACGCGTGCCGGTTTCGGTGTACCTGGTCAACGGCATCAAGCTGCAGGGCACGATCGAATCGTTCGATCAGTTCGTTGTCCTGCTGCGCAACACCGTCAGCCAGATGGTCTACAAGCACGCCATTTCCACCGTGGTGCCGGCGCGCAACGTAAAGGTCGGGCCGGGTGGTGGCTACGTGCAGTCAGGTGAAAATGATGGTCAGGCGGGTGATGAAGCAGACGAGTAATTCCGGAGCGGTGAATGTTTGACCGCTCGAAAAAGGGCGAAAACGCCCTGTTGATCCAGCCCCATTTCGGCAAGCTGGAAGAAGACGTGCTGGAAGAGTTCGGTGATCTGGCCCGCTCGGCAGGGGCCAGCATCGCCGCCACCATCACCGCGCGCCTGGACCGTCCCAACCCGTCGACCCTGATCGGCAGCGGCAAGCTGGACGAGATCAAGGCTGCGGCTGACGCAACCGGCGCGGACCTGATCCTGGTCAACCATTCGCTGAGCCCGGGCCAGGAACGCAACCTGGAACGGTTCCTGGAGCGCCGGGTGATCGACCGTACCGGCCTGATCCTGGACATCTTCGCCCAGCGTGCGCACAGCCACGAAGGCAAGCTGCAGGTCGAGCTGGCGCAGCTGCGCCACCTGGCCACGCGGCTGGTGCGCGGCTGGACCCACCTTGAGCGTCAGCGCGGCGGTTCGATCGGCCTGCGCGGCCCGGGTGAAACCCAGCTGGAAACCGACCGCCGCCTGCTGCAGAAGCGGGTGGAGCAGCTGCAGAAGCGGCTGGAAAAGGTTGAAACGCAGCGCACCCAGATGCGCCGCGCACGCCTGCGCAGCGAGCTGCCGCGCGTGGCCCTGGTTGGCTATACCAATGCCGGCAAGTCGACCCTGTTCAATGCGCTGACCGGTGCCGAGGCTTACGCCGCCGACCAGCTGTTCGCCACCCTGGACCCGACGGTGCGCCGCATCGCCGTGCCCGGCGGCAGCGTGGTGCTGGCCGATACCGTGGGCTTCGTGCGCGACCTGCCGCATGACCTGGTCGCCGCGTTCCGCTCGACCCTGTCCGAAGCGCGCGAGGCCGACTTCCTGCTGCACCTGGTCGACGCCGCCGATCCGCACCGCGAGGAGCGCATCGCCCAGGTCGACGAAGTCCTGACCGCCGTCGGTGCCGGTGACCTGCCGCAGCTGCTGGTGTTCAACAAGATCGACCGCATCGAGGGTGCCGAAGTACGCCACGACGGCCAGGACGGCATCCCCGATCCCTCGCGCCGCGAGCGGGTCTGGATCTCCGCCCGTGACGGCGAAGGTCTGGAACTGCTGCAGAGCGTGCTGGGCAAGCGCCTGGGCCTGCAGCACGTCAGCGGCGAACTGCGCCTGCTGCCCAGCGCCGGACGCCTGCGCGCGCGCCTGCACCAGCTGGAAGTGATCCGCAGCGAAGCGGCCGACGAAGACGGCTGGCTGCTGCAGGTGGACATCCCGATCGCCGAAGCCGAGAAGCTGGCCGCCAGCTCCGACGGCGGCCCGATCCGCGCCCTGCTACCGGAAAAACTGCCGGAGTGGTAAACCACAACGGGTGGGGTCACAGCCCTTTGCTGCGCAAAGGGATCTGACCCCGTGCCGACCAACGGTCGGCACCTACCAACAGCGCCTGGCACCAACAGCCGCGTGAACCTGTCGAAGGCGGGGCACTGTGGGTTTGCGGGGTGTGAGCCGCATGGATGCGGCGACCAAGCCCCCATGGACGGGTTCACGGCGTCCCCGCAAACCCACAGTGCCCCGCCATCCCACGGATAGCAGCATTTGACGTTGCCGTTGACGTTGATTGCAGCAGGTGCAGGGATGCAAGCCCTGCTGGAACACTCCATATCGCACTCCCGGCCGATTACCGCACTCCAGCCGCCCGATAGTGCACACCCCCTCACGCCCGCCGGGCGGATGATCCGAAGGTCTGCCCCCACGGCACCCCGGAGTCCCTTCCATGTCCCACGTCAGCCCCGACGCACTCCCCCAGTACACCGCGGCGGAGAAACGCCACCGCGTGTTCGCCATCATGTCGGCCTCGTCCGGCAACCTGGTGGAATGGTTCGACTTCTACGTCTACGCCTTCTGCGCCATCTACTTCGCCGGCGCGTTCTTCCCCGCCTCCAACCCGACCGTGCAGCTGCTCAACACGGCCGGCGTGTTCGCCGCCGGCTTCCTGATGCGGCCCATCGGCGGCTGGCTGTTCGGCCGCATCGCTGATCGCCTCGGTCGCAAGAAATCGCTGCTGATCTCGGTCAGCATGATGTGCGGCGGCTCGCTGATGGTCGCCTGCCTGCCGACCTACGCCACCATCGGCGCGATGGCACCGGTCCTGCTGCTGGTGGCGCGCCTGATCCAGGGCCTGTCGGTCGGCGGCGAGTACGGCACCACCGCCACCTACATGAGCGAGGTCGCCCTGCGTGGCCAGCGCGGCTTCTTCTCGTCTTTCCAGTACGTCACCCTCATCGGCGGCCAGCTGCTGGCGGTGCTGGTCATCGTCATCATGGAAGCGCTGCTCAGCGAGGCGGAGATCCGCACCTGGGGCTGGCGCATCCCGTTCGTACTCGGCGCCGTCGCCGCCGTGGTCGCGTTGCTGCTGCGCCGCACCCTGCACGAAACGCAGAGCGAGGCCGACCGCGATGACAAGGATGCCGGCAGCCTGTCGGCGCTGTTCCGTGACCACAAGGCCGCGTTCTTCACCGTGCTCGGCTATACCGCCGGCGGCTCGCTGATCTTCTACACCTTCACCACCTACATGCAGAAGTTCCTGGTCAACACGGTGCACCTGCCGATCAAGACCGCCAGCTACGTGATGACCGGCGCGCTGTTCCTCTACATGTGCATGCAGCCGCTGTTCGGCATGCTGTCCGACCGCATCGGCCGCCGCACCAGCATGATGCTGTTCGGTGCGCTGGGCGCGCTCACCACCGTGCCGATCCTGATCACCCTGCAGCACGTCAGCAGCCCGTGGGCAGCGTTCGGCTTGATCGTGCTGGCGCTGGCCATCGTCAGCTTCTACACCTCCATCTCCGGCATCGTGAAGGCGGAGATGTTCCCGCCGCAGGTGCGCGCGCTCGGCGTCGGCCTGGCCTATGCCATCGGCAACGCGATCTTCGGCGGCAGCGCCGAGTACGCCGCGCTGGGCCTGAAGAGCCTGGGCCATGAGCAGCTGTTCTTCTGGTACGTCACGGTGATGATGGTGGTGGCCTTCCTGGTCAGCCTGCGCCTGCCGCGCCAGGCCCGTTACCTGCACCATGACCACTGAGGGGAAGGGGAGGACAGCGCTGCCGATCTGCGGTACAAGATGACCGTTGCTACCTCGATCCATGCCGATGTCCTTCCCCTCCGACGCCGATCTCCATGCCCAGGCCGCCGCGCTTGGGCAGCGCCTGCAGCAGGCCGCGCTGCAACTGGTCACCGCCGAAAGCTGCAGCGGTGGCTGGATCGCCAAGTGCATGACCGATATCGCCGGCTCCTCGGCGTTCTTCGACTGCGGCATGGTGGTCTACAGCTATGAAGCCAAGCAGCGCCTGCTGGGCGTGCGCGCGCAGACCCTGGAACAGTTCGGCGCGGTCAGCCGCGAGGCCGTGCTGGAAATGGTGTCCGGCGCGCTGATCAATTCCGGTGCAGGGATCGCGGTGGCGGTGACCGGCATCGCCGGGCCCGGCGGCGGCAGCCCGGACAAGCCGGTGGGCAGCGTCTGGATCGGCTGGAAGCGCCGCGGCGGCTATGCCCGCGCCGAGCTGTTCCAGTTCGACGGCGACCGCGAAGCCATACGGCGGCAGACCGTGGCAGCGGCATTGCACGGCATCGACGCCCAGCTGTGACATGCTGGCCCGGTATGGAACCGGAGTAGGCATCGATGTGGGAGACGCTGGGTACCGTCCGTGACCTGGGCCGGCTGCAGGAAATCGCGGCCGTCCTGATCCGCTACGGCTTCGGCGACCTGGTCCGGCGCATCGGCCTGGCCACCGTGCTTGAGCGCGCGGGCCGCCTGCTGCACTGGAACGAGGAAAGCCAGCAGATGCTGCGCATGACCGCACCGGTGCGCGTGCGCAGTGCCCTGCAGGATCTCGGCCCGACCTTCGTCAAGCTGGGCCAGGTGCTGGCCACCCGCGTCGACCTGCTGCCGCCGGAATGGATTTCCGAGCTGTCCGAACTGCAGAACGCGGTGCCGGCGCTGCCGTACGCGGCCATCCGCGAGCAGCTGGAAGCCGACCTCGGTGCATCGCCATCGCAGGTGTTCGCCTTCCTCGATGAAACCCCGATGGCCGCCGCTTCGCTGGCGCAGGCCCATCGCGCGCGGCTGCATGACGGCCGCGAGGTGGTGCTGAAAGTGCGCCGCCCCGGCATCCGCGACGTGGTGGAAGCCGACCTGCGCCTGCTCGCGCGGCTGGCCGAGATCGTCGAGGCGCGGCTGCCCGACCTGCGCCGTTACCGCCCGGCCGAAGTGGTCCAGCAGTTCACCGTATCACTGCGACGTGAGCTGGATTTCGCCGCCGAATGCCGCAACGCCGAGCGCATCAGCCGTAATTTCCAAGGGCGCGACGACATCCTGATTCCCGAAGTGCACTGGCAGTGGACCTGCGAGAGCCTGAATGTCCAGGATTTCGTCGACGGCATTCCCGGTCGCGATCTGGCCGGCGTGGATGCGGCCGGGCTGGACCGCCGTGAGCTGGCCCGGCGCGGTGCCGACATCGTGCTCAAGATGGTGCTGGAGGACGGCAGCTTCCACGCCGATCCGCACCCCGGCAACATCATCTACCTGCGCGACGGCCGCATCGGCGTGATCGATTTCGGCATGGTCGGCGCGCTGTCCGAAGTGCGCCGCTTCCAGGTCGCACAGCTGCTGCATGGTCTGGTCGAACAGGACCCGCAGGGCGTGGCCGACGTGCTGCTGGACTGGGCCGGTGGCGTTGAGGTTGATGAGAACCGGCTGCAGCACGACATCAGCCAGTTCGTCGACCAGTACCGCGGCGTCCCGCTGAAGGACCTGCGCATCGGCCTGATGCTGGGCGACATCACCCAGCTGCTGCGCAGCTACAGCCTGACCTTGCCGGCCGACCTGGCGCTGATGATCAAGGCGTTCCTGACCCTGGAGGGCATGGGCCGCCAGCTGGACCCGGATTTCGACATGGCCAGCGCCGCGCGCCCGTTCCTGGAGCGGGTGGTGCTGCAGCGCTACGCACCGCGTGCGCTGCTCAAGCGCGGCCGGCGCAGCCTGCTGGGCATGATCGACTTCGCAGGCGAACTGCCGCGCGACCTGCGCAAACTGGTCCAGGCCGCGCGCCGCGGACGCCTGCAGCTGAAGGTGGAAACCAGCGCGCTGCAGGGCTTCGGCGACCAGGTGAACCGCGCCGCCAACCGCCTGGTGATGGGCATCGTCACCGCCGCGCTGATCATCGGCTCATCCATCGTCATGCACAGCGTCGGCGGCGTCTCCAGTCGTTGGCTGCTGGCGCTGGGCGTCTGCGGCTTCGTCGGCGCCGGCTTCTGCGGCGTGTGGATCCTGTTCTCGATATGGAGAAGCGGTAAGCACGCGTAACGTGCTTACCGCAGCGGTTCCCACCGGGAACCGCGGAATCGCTGCGCGATTCCTGTAGAGCCGACCGCTGGTCGGCTGCTCTTTCCTCTGCGCTCGCGCATCCCCCATCTGCCGAGCATCGGCTCGGCACTACAGAACCCGCCCCAGGCACTTGCACACCCATCAGTTAGTAGTAATACTACTAACCATGGACCTGACCGACACCCAGCAGGCGATCCTGCAGTTGATCGCCGAGCGTATCGAGAGCGAAGGCGCACCGCCGTCGCAGACTGAAATCGCCCGCGCCTTCGGCTTCAAGGGCGTGCGCGCGGCCCAGTACCACCTGGAGGCCCTCGAGCAGGCCGGTGCGATCCGTCGCATCCCCGGCCAGGCCCGCGGCATCCGCCTGGTGCAGGCGCCGCCGATCGAGAAGCTGGCCGAGCCGGGCCTGCCCGACAGCGTCCTGCGCCTACCGGTGCTGGGCCGTGTCGCCGCCGGCCTGCCGATCGGCGCCGACATCGGATCGGACGACTTCGTGGTGCTGGACCGGGTGTTCTTCTCGCCGGCCCCGGATTACCTGCTGAAGGTGCAGGGCGATTCGATGATCGACGAGGGCATCTTCGACGGTGACCTGATTGGCGTGCACCGCACCCGCGACGCCCACTCCGGGCAGATCGTGGTGGCCCGCATCGACGACGAGATCACCGTCAAGCTGCTGAAGATCGCCAAGGACCGGATCCGCCTGTTGCCGCGCAACCCCGACTACAAGCCGATCGAGGTTCTGCCCGACCAGGATTTCGCGATCGAAGGCCTGTACTGCGGCCTGCTGCGGCCCAACCGCTGAGCCCCTGGCAGCAGTCCTGTTCCACCAGCAATACCCCGCGGTCTTTTGTGGCGATTCTCTGGTTCCACTGAGGTTGGTACGGATGTCCGATAATTCTTTTCTGAGCGCCGGGCAGAATCTCAGCCTGTGCGATACATCCGACTTAAAGTGAACCCATGGCAAAGAAGACCCCCAAAGACAGCACCCCCAACGACATGACCTCTGCTAGGAGCAACACGATGGACGAGAACAAAAAGCGCGCATTGGCTGCTGCTCTGGGCCAGATCGAAAAGCAGTTCGGCAAGGGCTCGGTGATGCGCATGGGCGACCGCGTGGTCGAACCCGTCGAAGCCATCCCGACCGGCTCGCTGATGCTCGACATCGCACTGGGCATCGGTGGCCTGCCGAAGGGTCGTGTCGTTGAAATCTACGGTCCGGAGTCGTCGGGCAAGACCACCCTGACCCTGCAGGCCATCGCCGAATGCCAGAAGATGGGCGGCACCGCTGCCTTCATCGACGCCGAGCACGCGCTGGACCCGATCTACGCCGCCAAGCTGGGCGTGAACGTGGACGACCTGCTGCTGTCGCAGCCGGATACCGGTGAGCAGGCGCTGGAAATCGCCGACATGCTCGTGCGTTCGGGTTCGGTGGACATCCTGGTGGTCGACTCGGTCGCCGCGCTGACCCCCAAGGCCGAAATCGAAGGCGAGATGGGTGACCAGCTGCCGGGCCTGCAGGCCCGCCTGATGAGCCAGGCCCTGCGCAAGCTGACCGGCAACATCAAGCGCTCCAACACCCTGGTGGTCTTCATCAACCAGCTGCGCATGAAGATCGGCGTGATGATGCCGGGCCAGAGCCCGGAAGTGACCACCGGCGGCAACGCGCTGAAGTTCTACGCCTCGGTGCGCCTGGACATCCGCCGTATCGGCGCGATCAAGAAGGGCGACGAGATCATCGGCAACCAGACCAAGATCAAGGTCGTCAAGAACAAGCTGGCGCCCCCGTTCAAGCAGGTCATCACCGAGATCCTGTACGGCGAAGGCATCAGCCGCGAAGGCGAACTGATCGACATGGGCGTGGAAGCCAAGCTGGTCGAGAAGGCCGGTGCCTGGTACAGCTACGGTGAAGAGCGCATCGGCCAGGGCAAGGACAACGCCCGCGGTTACCTGCGCGACAACCCGACCGTTGCCGCCAAGCTCGAAGCCGAGCTGCGCGAGAAGTTCCAGCCGTCCGAAGCCGCCCGCGAGGAAGGCGACGACGACGGCGACGACGAGTAAGACTTGCTGTGGGGCAGGGCGGCGCCGTCAGTGACGTCGCCCTGTCCCGCAGGTTCGAACCGCCCACGGACGGGCAGGGTGCCAGGGACGGCGCCACCCTTGGAGTAAGCAATGTCCGATGCCGACGCCCCCACCGGCCGCAAGCGCCGGCCGCGCGAACAGACCCCCGTACAGCGAGCCCTGGGCCTGCTGGTGCGGCGTGAGCATTCGCGCAAGGAGCTGACCCGAAAGCTGACCGCCCGAGGCATCGAGGGCGAGGCGGCCGAGGCCGCCGTGGCCAAGCTGACCGAGGCCGGCTGGCAGGACGACACGCGCTTTGCGGAGAATCTCGTCCGGATGCGTGCCAACACCGGCTATGGGCCCATCCACGTCCGTGCCGAGCTCGGCACTCACGGGCTGGACGGTGCCGCCATTGCCGCTGCCATGGACACCTACGAAGGCGACTGGCAGGAGAACGCCCGCGATCTGGTCCGCCGCCGCTTCGGCGAGGACGGCCCGCAGGACCTGCCACAGCGGCGCAAGGCCGCCGATCTGCTGGCCCGGCGGGGCTTTGACGGGGACACCATCCGCCGCGCGACCCGCTTCGACCCGGATGACTGAGACTGGCGGCGCCGGGCCTGATACCCTTTAGGTTTTCGGCGGTCCGTTACGACCCTGGCCAGTGCGGCCGGCGGTTCGGGGCTGCCGGCCCGCACACTGCCAGCCCCCTCAATGAACGCACCCGCCAAATTCACGACTTCCCAGATCCGTAGCGATTTCCTTGAGTTCTTCAAGGGCAAAGGCCACACCATCGTGCCGTCGGCGCCGCTGGTGCCGGGCAATGATCCGACCCTGCTGTTCACCAACTCCGGCATGGTCCAGTTCAAGGACGTGTTCCTGGGCGCGGAAAAGCGCAGCTACGTGCGCGCGGCCGACGTCCAGCGCTGCCTGCGCGCCGGTGGCAAGCACAACGATCTCGACCAGGTCGGCTATACCGCCCGTCACCACACCTTCTTCGAAATGCTGGGCAACTGGTCCTTCGGTGATTACTTCAAGAAGGACGCCATCGCCTGGGCATGGGAACTACTGACCCAGGTCTGGAAGCTGCCGGCCGAGCGCCTGCTGGTCACCGTCTACCAGACCGATGACGAGGCCTACGCGCTGTGGCGCGACATGGTCGGCATCCCGGAAGAGCGCATTGTGCGCATCGGCGACAACAAGGGCGCCCCGTACGCCTCGGACAACTTCTGGCAGATGGCCGACACCGGCCCCTGCGGCCCGTGCACCGAGATCTTCTACGACCACGGCGACCACATCGCCGGCGGCCCCCCGGGTTCGCCGGATGAAGACGGTGACCGCTTCATCGAGATCTGGAACCTGGTGTTCATGCAGTTCGACCGCCAGACCGACGGCACCCTGGTGCCGCTGCCGGCACCGTGCGTGGACACCGGCATGGGCCTGGAGCGCCTGGCGGCGATCCTGCAGCACGTGCACACCAACTACGAGATCGACCTGTTCCAGGCGCTGATCCGCAAGGCGTCCGAGCTGACCGGCATGGCCGACCTGGAGAACAAGTCGCTGCGCGTGATCGCCGACCATATCCGTGCCTGCTCGTTCCTGATCGTCGATGGCGTGCTGCCGTCCAACGAAGGCCGCGGCTACGTGCTGCGCCGTATCATCCGCCGCGCCCTGCGCCACGGCTGGATGCTGGGCGTGCGCCAGCCGTTCTTCAGCAAGCTGGTGCCGACCCTGGTCGAGCTGATGGGCGAGGCCTACCCGGAACTGCCGGCCCAGGCCGACACCGTGGTCCGTGCGCTGCAGGCCGAGGAAGAGCGTTTCGCTGAAACCCTCGACGCCGGCATGAAGATCTTCGAAGACGTTGCAGCCAAGGCCAGCAATGGCGTGATCCCCGGCGTCGACGCGTTCCGCCTGTACGACACCTACGGCTTCCCGCTGGACCTGACCCAGGACATCGCCCGCGAGCGCGAGCTGACCGTTGATACCGACGGCTTCGATGCGGCGATGGAGCAGCAGCGCGAGACCGCGCGTGCGGCCGGCAAGTTCGGTGGCGGCGTGACCCTGCCGGCCGAGCTGGTGGCCACTCTGACCCCGACTCTGTTCCTGGGCTACGACCGCCTGCAGGCCGATGGCCTGACCGTGCTGGCCCTGCTGAAGGACGGCCGTCCGGTGCAGTCGGCCGAGGTCGGCGACGCCGTGATCGTCATCACCAACCAGACCCCGTTCTACGCCGAATCCGGCGGCCAGGTCGGTGATACCGGCGTACTGGCGGGCAACGGCGTGCGCCTGGTGGTCAGCGACACCCAGAAGTTCGCGGGCCAGTTCCATGGCCACGTCGGCACTTTGTCCGAAGGCGGCCTGAAGGTCGGCGACGTGCTGTCCGGCCAGGTCGATGGCGAGCGCCGCGGCGCTACCATCCTCAACCACTCGGCCACCCACCTGCTGCATGCCGCCCTGCGCGAAGTGCTCGGCACCCACGTGCAGCAGAAGGGTTCGCTGGTCGCACCGGACCGCCTGCGTTTCGACTTCTCGCACTTCCAGTCGATCAGCGCCGAAGAACTGGCCGTGATCGAGCGCAAGGTCAACCAGCAGGTGCGCGCCAACAACGCCGCCGAAGTGCACAACATGGGCATGCAGGAAGCGCTGGACTTCGGCGCGATGGCCCTGTTCGGCGAGAAGTACGGCGAGAACGTGCGCGTGCTGAAGATGGGTGACTACTCCACCGAACTGTGTGGCGGTACCCACGTCAGCCGCACCGGCGACATCGGTCTGTTCAAGATCACTTCCGAAGGCGGTGTCTCGGCCGGCGTGCGTCGCATCGAGGCGGTCACCGGCCAGGGCGCCCTGGATTATGTGGCGGCCGAAGAGGCCCGCCTGGCCGAAGCAGCCGAACTGCTGGGTGGCAGCGCCGCCGACGTGGTCGAGAAGATCCGCGCCCTGGGCCTGCGCCAGAAGCAGCTGGAGCGTGAGCTGGAGGCCGTGAAGGCCAAGGTCGCCGCCGGCGCTACCGCCGATCTCTCCGGCCAGGCCGTCGAGGTTGCCGGTGTGAAGGTGCTGGCCGCCCGCCTGGAAGGCTTTGACGCCAAGGCCCTGCGTGATGCCATGGACCGCCTGAAGCAGCAGCTGGGCAACGCCGTGATCGTGCTGGCCGGCACCCAGGACGGCAAGGCCGCGCTGGTCGCGGGCGTGAACGGCAGTGCAATGGGCAAGGTCAAGGCCGGGGAACTGTTGTCCCATATCGCCAGTCAGATCGGGGGCAAGGGCGGCGGACGCCCGGACCTCGCCCAGGGTGGTGGCGAGGACGGGCCCGCCCTTGCTACCGCTCTGGCCGCGGTTGTCGAATGGGTCAGCCCCCGCCTGTGATGTGAACCCCTGCCGTCCCCCTCCTTGTAGGAGCGGGACGGCTGACGGTACCATTGCGAAATCTTTTCCCTTTGTCGTGGGGACGCTTCTTGACGGAGCGTCAAGCCGGTGGGGGATACCCTTCCACACGGTTCCATGGAGACTTACTAAAATGTTGATCTTGACTCGCCGCGTCGGCGAAACCCTGATGATCGGAGACTCGGTGAGCGTCACCGTGCTCGGCGTCAAGGGCAACCAGGTGCGCATCGGTATCACCGCGCCGAAGGACGTTGCTGTGCATCGCGAAGAGATCTACCAGCGCATCCAGCGTGGTGACGAAGCCGGCAGCACCGGAAGTGAAAATTCCGGCGAATAAAAGCTTTACCTTCGCGTCTGATTAACGTTATGATTCACGCCCCGCTGAGGTGCACCGCACCAGACGCGGAGAAAACCCCGGAGCGATGCCCGAGTGGCTGAAGGGGCTCCCCTGCTAAGGGAGTATAGGGTCAAAAGCTCTATCGAGGGTTCGAATCCCTCTCGCTCCGCCAGATACAAGAAAGCGCCCGCAGATCTTCGATTTGCGGGCGTTTTTCGTTGCGCGTGATTGGTGCGGAACGGCAGTTGCCGATCAATCGTGGGACGCGGAATATTTCCGTTCGCCAGAAAGCACTGCCAGCCGAACGAGCGTGTGGTCTGCATCCTGCTGCGCGAGCCGGTTCTCCGGCGGCGGCAGTGGGCACGTCGCGAATTCGGTGTACGCGCACGGTGGGTTGTAGGCGCGATTGAAATCGAGCGCGACCGAACCATCCGCGGCGACCGCATCGGTGCGCAGGTAGCGACCGACACCATAGGTCTGCCGGCCCGTCGTCTGATCCTGGAACATCAGGTTCAGTCCTTTGGCCGGATCGCCCAATGCTTCCAGCCTCCACTGTCGACCCTCTTTTTCAAAGACGACGTATCCAGGATTGGGCGTGTCGGTGACCTCGCCGATGACACTGGCGATGGGCAGCGTCCTGCCGGCAGGGTGTGGCACGAAGCGCGCCTGCAGCCGCCAGCCTTCGTCTGCAGGGAAGAAATCAAGACCGGAAAAGGCCTGGCGAGCCGGTGCATCGGCATGCCGGACCCGCAGCGCAAGGCGTTGGCCACGGCGGATCACACTGATTTTTCCCTTGCCGTCGTCATAGGTGAGCGTGGTGCCACCGCCAGGGCCCTCCGGCGCCAGGCGAGTGCTGCCCAGCACCGGTGTGCCTTCCGTGGTAACGGCCACGCCATCGGCAGGCTGGAAGAACACGGCGTCGCCACGCTGCTCGATCTGGCCCAGGCGAGCGGGTGCAATGGCCAGCCGGATGTCGTTGTCCTCGCTTCCCCCCACGCGTTGCGTACCGGCTTCCAGCCAGTGCAGACCGGTGAGGCTGGTCCAGCCATCCGGCTTGCCCAGGTCAGCGGCGCGCCGGCGCACCCAGTCGGCGTGTTCTTCCTGGAACGCCGACGCTGTGGGGGTTCCGGTAGCGGCCTGTGCATCCACGGGTTGCCGTGGGCTGCACGCGGTAACGCCCAGTGTCGCCGCAAGCAGGAACGCGAGGGGCAGTCTCTTCATGCGGTTCACCAGTTCTTTGAAATGCCGAGGTGGATGTAGCGCCCGTAGGTCTCGTGCAGCGCGCTCAGGTAATTGCCCGAGGCGTTGAGGGGCGGCTCTTTGTTGAACAGGTTGCGCGCTCCCACTTCCACGGCGGCGCCCTGCAGCAGCCCCGCGTGGAACTCCTTTTTCACCGACAAGGCCCAGCGCTGGGTGGAGGCGACCACGTACGGCCGGCCATCGGCGTACGCGCCGGCCCTGACACTGTCGATGTAGTCGTCGCGCAGCCGCACGGTCCAGTCCTTCAGGTTCCAGATCAAGGTGGCGCTGGCCCGCCACTCCGGCTTTGCCCCGTTGATGCCGACTTCGTTGGCCGCACCAAGGTCGGGCGCGATGATGTTCAACGCGCCGCTGGCGATCGCGGCGGCGACCTCCTGCACTTCGGCCGGCTTCTGCTGGGTGTACTCCTTCAACTGGCTGACGCTGACCAGCAGCGCGAAGCGCCCCCATGCGGTGTCCGGCAGCCGCCAGTTGAAGTTGTAATCCATGCCGGAGGCCGTCAGCGGACTGCGGTTCTGGTAGCGGTTGTAGATGTTGGTGACGACGCCGGCCGGCTCAAGCCCGGTGCCCGCGAACAGGGCGATGTCTTCTGCAGTTGCCTGCGCACGCACGACGTTGGGGTTGCTGGTGCCTTCGACGACACGCAGGTAGGCGTCGTAGAGCAGTTCCTCGCCCATGGTGCTGATCGGGTTCTCGACCTTCACCCGCCACGTGTCCACGCTCATGCTGATCGAGCCGAAGCGTTCGGGCAGGAAGCGTGGCTCGAACACTGCGCCCCAGGAAGACTGTCGCGTCGTTTCCGGTTTGACGTCATCGCCGTAGGAGGTCACCGAGCTGACCGATGGCTTGACCGCCGAACCACTGCTGTAAGCGTTGAGGCAGGCGCTGTAGTTCGGCTGTGCACCCTTGGCAATGAGTGCATGGCAGCGGATGGCGTCGTTGTTGAAGCCGAACCCGTAGGTGGGCGGTGAATTGACCAGTTCCAGGCCCGGCGCGCGGAAGCCGCCACTGACCGAGCCGCGCAGCAGCAGGCTGTCATTGACCTTCCACGCAGCGGCCAGCTTCGGCTTGGCGACTTTGCCGGCGTCGCTGTAGTCCTCCCAGCGCGCAGCCACCTGCAGGTCCAGCGATTGCACCAGCGGCACGCCCTGCGCGGCGGACACCAGGGGGATGGCCAGTTCGACCAGCGCGGAGGTGACGTTGCGGCTGCCATGCACGTCGGGCCGCGGGCTGTGGGTGAAGAAATTGCTGGGCGCCACCGTTCCGGTGTACCAGTCGGTATAGGGATGGCTGCCATCGATGTTCCCATCGCGGTCATCGCTGCGGCTTTCGTAACGGTACTCCACGCCCGCCGCCACGCCGATGTCGCCGGCATACCACGTCAGCAGATCGGAGCGGTCGATCTTGAAATCCCACAACGCCAGCTCGCTGGTGCCTACGCGCGTCGCCTCGCCAATGAACGAGGACGTGTCATAGGGCGTGGCATCGCCAACCCGGATGCTGGCGGGATCACCTCCGCTGAACGGATTGTAGGCACTGGCATCGGTGCGGTTCACCGCCTCGATGAAGGCATCGGTGAGCCCGCCCTGCTGCACATCGGTGCTGCGCGCGCGTGAGTACAGCAGTGCGCTTTCCCAGTTCCAGCCGCCTTCGGTCCAGCCACGCACGCCCAGCAGGACGCGCGACTGCTCGTTGTCGACCGTGACGCGGCGGATGCCCGAATCGGCGAACTGATAGTTCAGCAGTCGGATCGCATCGGCACCGCGCAGCGCTTCCGGAACCCAGTAGGCATCGGGACGGATATGCAGCAGGAAGCCCTCGCCGCCGAAGCCGGACTCACTGCTCACCCACGACTCGGACCTGGCCCGGTAATAGGCCAGCTCGCCGAACAGCTGCAGCGAGTCGTTGATGTCGAACCGGCCGCTGGCGAACACATTGCCCTTGCGGATGGCCGGCGCCGAAGTGATGCCCGGCTCGGCGGCCGAGTCATAGTGGTAACGGGTCGGCACCGTACCGGAGACGAGTGCGCCGGTCGCAGGATCGATGCTCCAGCTGCCGGTGCGCCTGCCATTGGCATAGGTATCGAAGTGGCCCCACGGCGTCCGCGTGCTGAAGCCGGTGCTGCCGTTCGGGTCGGGCACGCTGGTGCCATCTCCCAGCGGACGACGACCATCGGTCGCCGTGAACCAGGCGTCGGAGTTGCGCTGCGCCGTCCGCGTGGAAAATCCGTAGAGCAGCGAGATGTTGCCGCGTCCATCGGCGAAGTCGCTGCCCAGGTAGCCATCCAGCGAGACGTCCTCACGATGGCCGTCGGACACCTTGCCGTAGTCCAGGCGGACGCCGCCGCCGTTCTGCAGGTTGGCCGGCGTCACCAGGTCGACCACGCCCGCCACCGCGTCGGAGCCGTAGATGGAGGCTGCGCCGTCAAGCAGCAGGTTGATGCGTTCCAGGCCGAAGGTCGGGATGGCATTGGCGTTGTAGGTCGTATCGTCGCCGCTGTTGCTGATGGGGTGCTGGACGGTGCGCCGGCCGTTGACCAGCAGCAGTGTGTACTTCGCGCCGAGGTTGCGCAGGTTGATGGAGCCGACGTCGCCACGGGCGACATTCGAATTGCGCCCGGCGTTGGTGGTGCCTTTCTCGGTGACGGCGACGTCGCCAAACTGCGGCAGGCTGCGGAACAGCTCGTTGCCGTTGGTGGCGCCGGTCGATTCGATCTGTTCGCGGTCCACCGCCACCACCGGCAGCGCTGCCTGGGCGCCACCGCCGGCAATCTGCGAGCCGAGGACGGAGACCTTGTCGAGCAGGCGTGCATTGCCCTCATGCGCGTGCGCGGCGGAGGCCTGCTTCTCCTCGGCGGCCTCTGCCGCGGGCGCAAGCAGGGTGCACAGCGCCAGGGCCAGGCGGCGGCGGCGCGCTCGCTGCGGGCGCAGGTTGTACCACGGGCGTTGCACGCTCGAATGCGAGCGCAGGACGAGCTTCATCGAATATCCCCAGAGAGATGCTGACAACCGGAGTGAAGGGGCGTCTCCCGGGCCGCTGTGGGCCGGGGAGACCGCCACCGCAAGGTCAACCCATGCAACGCCTGCGGCTACTGCGCGGCGTCTGCGTAGGGACCGCGAACGATGCGGCCTTCGAGCTTCTGCTCGTCCTTGACCAGGTTGTAGAGCGGGCAGGTGGCCTCGACCGACTGCCGGAGGGCATCGATCTCCTGGGCCGATGCAGGCGACTCGATGCGCACGCGATAGCGGATGCCGCTGTAGCGTGCCGGCGTGGTGACGCCCTTGCCGAAGCGCGGGCTCAGTTGACCATCAACGGTCAGCTCCAGCGAGTCCAGCAACACGTTGCGGGAGGCTGCCTGCACTTCGAAGATGTGGGTCAGGCAGGTGCCGGTGACGCCCAGCAGGTGCTCCTCCACCGTGGGTGCCAGGCCGTAGCCAAGCAGCCCCGGCGCACTGTCATGCAGCTGCTGGTGGTAGCCATCCTTGCCCAGGAAAACGTGGCGCAGGCCGGTGTGGGGTTCGACGTGGGCGCGGGCGACCAGGGTCTCGGGTTCCCTCGGTGCATCCTTCGGATCGCGTGGCGCCTGCCGGGCGAGTACCGCCGGACGCTTCTCCTCGGTGATGAAATCGCGCAGGCCGGGGGGCAGCTTCGGATCGCGCGTGGAAGAGCTGTGGACGTAGTCCACGTCGGCGTGGCTGACCTGCTGTGGTCGCGTCACTAGGTCGATCGCCGAGGAATTCTCGTGCACCGCGCGCTTCAGCGCCTGCAGCTGTGCATCGGTTGCCGGCGAATCGATGTAGACGACGTAGGAGAGGTTGTTGGGATAGGCCAGGCTTGCGCTCTTGCGCTCGGGAATGCTGGTGAACACCACATCCAAAGCATCCAGCGGAATGTCCTGCACCGCCGCCTGCACGACGTACTCGTCAGCCACCGAGCTGGCGAGCGTACCGACCAGCGAGTCCCAGGAGCCGGCACCCAGGTTGTAGCCGGCGTAGTCCCGGCCGCTGTCGCTGATGTACTGGAACTCGCCGGTTGGCCCGATGCGCAGGCGCCTGACCCCTGAGCGGCTCTCGGCAGTCACCTTGGCATGGATGGTGGTCGGGACTGCAGGCTGCGCTGACTGCGCCTGGATGGCCGCGCGCTTGGCAGCGACATAGGCGCGCAGCGGAGAGACCGCATCTTCAGCGGCAACCGCGCCGGGCGCGGACAGCAACAGCAGGGAGGACAGCGCGGCGGCGCCGATGAACGTCAACGCGGTCCGGGGGCGGGCGATGGACATGGAAGGAATGGGCTCCGAGGGCGAACATGAACGAGTCCCCACTGTTTCACGTCGGATCGCCGCGGCTAAATAACGCTTGGCCATTCCCATATACGCGCCCGCGCCAGCCACCCAACGTCATCGACGCTGGGCGGCTCTCTCACCGATCAAAAGCCGGTACTAGTAAATGCGGCGGGGCTCCGGAACCGGTGCCGGTGCCGGTGCACCGGGGTGCCACGGCCGCTCGATCACCTGCGACGGCTGCTCGCGCCACATCACCGCCAGCGTGCAGTCGTTGGCGCGTTCCCGGCACATCTTTTCTGCCTTGCGCTGCGCAGCCTCCGGACTGGCCTCGGCCAGGGCGAAGCCCATGGATACGGTTCCGGTGAAGATGGCCGAGTAGCCCTCTCCGGTGGCGACGGCCGACTGCCCGCAGTTGCGGGAGCGGGCGGCACAGTACTTCACCGCGTTCTGCATCGAGGTGCTCACCGTCGCTTGGTTCATCGAGTAGCCGTAGGCGCCATCTGCATCGTAGGCAATGGCCGAGGCCGCGCCTGCAGTGGACGAAACGCCCAACAGCAGCGCACAGGAAATTGCATGCATCCAGTTCATTGAATCCTCCTTTTCGTCGATGGTTGACCGAAGGGGTAACGGTAATCAAGCCTGTCGTGCGCACAATCGCGCCCGCGGTTCACGTTCCGCAGGCGCTGTGCTGCCGGCTCTGGTTCAGAGCCGCACGGTCACCCCCACCTGGAAGCCACGCCCCGGCAGTGGCGCGATGTATTTCAGTGGCGAGTTGTGCGGGCGCGCCTCTTCGTTGAGCAGGTTGCTGCCATTGATGAAGACCTCCATTCCAGCGACAGCGGTCGTGCGCAGGGGAATCTCCCGGCTCAGCTGCAGGTCGACCAGGGTGAACGCATCCAGTGGTACTTCTTCGCTGACGTTGCGGCCCAAGTACTTCTGCGTGTCGTAGTAGGTGCTCGACAGCTGCGCCTTCCAGCCCTCGCGCTGCCATCGCACGGTGGCGCCGTAACGGTTGGTCGGCATGTTGGGCAGGTATTCGCCATCGTTATGGGCGCGCAGCGAATCGGGGTGGTCGGCCTTGTTCTTCACCAGGTCGGCAAAGGCCGATACCTCCAGGCTGCCGAAGCGACCGAGCATCAGTGACTGCGAGGCATCGACCTCGAAACCCTTCACCGTCGTATCGGTCTGCTTCCAGTACTTCAGCGGCAGGCGGTTGGCGGTCTGCAGGCCGGAGTAGCCCAAGTACAGGTAGTTTTCGTAACGCATGCGGTAAGCGGTGGCCGACAGCTGGAAGCCGCCCAGGTGGAACAGGCCGGTCAGCTCGAGGTTCTTCGCACGTTCCGGGTCCAGGTTCTGGTTGCCTTCCTCCTGGGTCATCACCGAATAATGCGCATTGCTGGCGTAGAGCTCATTGATCTCCGGTGCGCGCTGCGAGGAGGAGTAACGCAGCTTGGCGGCGAACAGCGGGCCGAGTTCAACGTAGGCGCCGATGCTGTAGCTGTTGAGCCGGAAGTCGCGGTCCTGCAGCGTGGTGTTGGCGGAATTGCGCGCCGTCTTGAAGCTGCTCGGCCGCAATGTGTGGTCTACGCGTTCGTGGCGCACGCCGGCATCGAACGAGGCCCAGTCGAAGTCCAGTGTTTCCTTCAGGAACACCGCCTGACTGCGCGTATCGACGTTGGGCAGGTAGCGCAGCGATCCGCTGCCGGTGACCTCGCGCGACTGCTGGCTGAGACCGAGCAGGCCGCTCAGCGGGCCGACGCGGCGATGGGCCAGCAGCAGTTCGGCCTGGGTGCTTTCAAAGTCGTAATCGTTGGCCTTGCTGGTACCCAGGCGTTCGCCCGAGGTGTTGTCCAGCTGCGAGACGCGCAGCTCGGCACGCTCGATGCCCGGCACCGGGTCGCGCAGCAGGGCTTCCAGCGCATAGCGCTCCTGCTTGATGACCACGCTCACAGGCAGGCCGTCGGCGTAGTTGGAACCGAAGGACAGGTTCTGCATCGAGAAGCCCGGCACGCCGTATTCGCTGTCCTTGGCATCAATACTGACACCCACGTAGCCGCGGTCGAAGAACAGGGTCGAGCCGAGTGCGACCTGCGAACTGCGCGAGTAGCTGTTGCCCAGGCGGTGGTGGTAGTCCGGGGTGACGTCGTTGTTGATCCGCTTCTGCACATAGGACGGCGTGCCGGCGACGTAGTCCGGATTGACCGGATTGACGTAGGTCTGGCGCTGCCAGACCGAGGTCGGGCTGTTGGTGTAGAAGGAGAACTCGCCATCGGCCCAGTCCGGGTTCTCGGTCATGAACTGGTCGATGTAGGGCTGCGATGCCTTGTTGTAGACCTGCTGCACACGGGCCTCCTTCTGGCAGGCATCGGCCAGCGCCGAGTTGACCCCGCCGGCGGCCGGGAACAGCTGGCTGTTGCAGGCGGCCGCCTTGCTGTTGCCGGGAATGTCGTAGTGCGAGATGCGCTGCCGCGAGACCTGCAGGTTGGTGGAGACGTTGCGCTGGTTGTTGAAGTTCATCCGGAAGCCCTGCGCATCGGCGGCGTTGAAGCCTTTGCGCAGCACCAGTTCCATCGACTGGTCCTTGTCTTCCATCGTGCGCGAAATCAGCCCGGAATCGACCTCGACGCTGCCGCCGATGGCGTTGCCGCCGTAGCGCACCGTGTCGGAGGACTTGTTGACGGTGACGCTGCGCACGAACAGCGGGTCGAACGGAATGTTGATGTCGCCGCTGATCGCGTTCATACCGAGGATGGACTGGCCATCCTGGAGGATCTGCACGCGGTTGCCGCTGAGGCTGCGGATGACCGGCGCGCCGGCGTTGGGCCCGAAGGCGCTGCTCTGCACGCCGGAAACGTGCTCGAGCAGGCCGCCGAGCGTGCGGTTCTGTGCCTGCGGGTTGTCGACGGTGACCCGGCTGTCGATGCGTGAGGGCTGGCTGGCTTCCACCTGCAGGGTGGGAAGGGTGGGCGCGTCCGCCGCCCTGGCGGAATGGAGGGCGACGGACTGAAGGGCGAGGGGGATGGCTGCAGCTAGCAGGTGGCGACGCATGACACGCTCCGTAAAAATGGCGTGAAATGTTATAACGTAACCATTCGTAACGACAAACGATTTCTTCGCCGTATCATCGAAGCCATCATCGATGGCGACCGGCCCTGCCTTGGATTCCCTGCAGCACTTCCATCCCGCCACCCGCGACTGGTTCCGTTCCGCGTTCGCCGCATCGACGCCGGTGCAGGACGAGGCGTGGGCGTCGATCGCTGCGGGCCAGCACACCCTGGTGGTGGCGCCGACCGGATCGGGCAAAACGCTGGCTGCGTTCCTGCATGCGATCGACCAGGTGTTCGCCGAGCGCGATGGCGACGCACGCCGCGACCCGGCGGCCAAGCCCGTACCGCGCACGCGCGTGCTGTACCTGTCGCCGATCAAGGCATTGGGCAGCGATGTGCAGCGCAACCTGCAGGTGCCCCTGCAGGGCATCAGCGCCCGCCGCGGCGAGCGCGGCGATCCGGCGGTGGCCCTGACCGTGGCCATGCGCACCGGCGATACCAGCAGCAGTGACCGCGCACGCCTGGTGCGGCGCCCGCCGGATATCCTGATCACCACGCCAGAGTCGCTGTACCTGATGCTGACCTCGCAGGCGAGGGAGATCCTGCGCGATGTGCATACGGTGATCCTCGATGAGATCCATGCGGTGGCGGGCGGCAAGCGTGGCTCGCACCTGGCGCTGAGCCTGGAGCGGCTCGACGCGCTGCTGCAGGTGCCCGCACAACGCATCGGCCTGTCGGCAACGGTGCGCCCGGTCGAGGGTGTTGCCGCCTTCCTCGGCGGTGATCGCCCGGTGCAGGTGGTGCAGCCGCCTTCGCAGCGGCAGCTGGAACTGAAGATCGTGGTGCCGGTGGAAGACATGACCGATCTGGTCGTGCACGGTCCCGCGGAAGGACGTGGGGCCGGCGCACGCACCGGTTCGATCTGGCCGCATGTGGAAGCCAGCATTCTCGACAACGTGATGCGGCATCGCTCCACGATTGTGTTTGCCAATTCGCGTGGCGTGGCCGAACGGCTGACTGCACGACTCAACGAGCTGCATGCCGAGCGCACGGGCGTCGAGCCTGCGGGCGAAGCGGATGCTGCGGATACAGCCGCCTACGGATCGTTCACCGGCAGCACGGTGAACCGTGTCACCACGCCGGCCTCGGTGATCGCGCGCTCGCACCACGGCTCGGTGTCCAAGGAACAGCGCGCCGCCATCGAGCAGGCGCTGAAGTCGGGTGACCTGCGCTGCGTGGTCGCCACCTCCAGTCTTGAGCTGGGCATCGACATGGGCCTGGTGGACCTGGTGATCCAGGTCGCGGCGCCGCCTTCGGTGTCCAGTGCACTGCAGCGGGTGGGCCGTGCCGGTCACCAGGTGGGCGGCATGTCACGCGGCCTGCTGTATCCGCGTACGCGCCGTGATCTGGTCGATGCTGTGGTGGTGGTGGACAGCATGCTGGATGGACGCATCGAAGCCCTCGATCCGCCGCGCAATCCGCTCGATGTGCTGGCCCAGCAGACCGTGGCGGCGGTAGCGATGGAGCCACTCGATGTCGAGGCCTGGTTCGCACGCGTGCGCCGGGCTGCGCCGTACCGCACGCTGCCGCGCAGTGCCTTCGACGCAGTGCTGGACATGCTGGCCGGCCGCTATCCGTCCGATGAGTTCGCCGGTTTCCGCCCGCGGCTTGTCTGGGACCGGAAGACCGGCACGTTGACCGCACGTCCTGGCGCCCGCCAGCTGGCGGTGACCAGCGGCGGCACCATTCCCGACCGCGGCATGTATGCCGTCGTGCTGCCCGAAGGCGAAGAACAGGCGGGATCGCGCCGTGTCGGCGAGCTGGATGAAGAGATGGTCCACGAGTCGCGGGTGAATGATGTGATCACCCTCGGCGCAACGTCCTGGCGCATCGACCAGATCACCCTTGACCAGGTCGTGGTGACGCCAGCGCCGGGGCGCTCGGCGCGGCTGCCGTTCTGGCGCGGCGAAGGCATCGGCCGCCCGGCCGAGCTGGGGCAGGCCACCGGCGCCTTCCTGGCGGAACTCGAGACCGAGCCTGGCGGCGCTGCCGAGCCGTCGCCGGCATTGCTCGCCCGGCTGCGCGATCGCGGCCTGGATGAACGCGCGATCAGCAACATGCTGGCGCTCGTGGCCGAACAGCAGCAGGCCACCGGTGTGCTGCCGACCGACCTGCGCCTGGTCGTCGAGCGCTGCCGTGATGAACTCGGCGACTGGCGGGTGATGCTGCATTCGCCCTACGGCCGCCGCGTGCACGATCCCTGGGCGCTGGCGGTGGCTGCGCGCCTGCGCGAGCAGGCTGGCATCGATCCGGCCGTGGTGGCCAGCGACGACGGCATCATCGTCCGCATGCCCGACCGCAGCGGTACACCGCCTGGCGCGGAACTGTTCCTGTTCGATGCGTCCCACCTGCGCCAGGTCATCAATCGCTCGGTCGCCGGTTCCGCGTTGTTCGCCGCACGTTTTCGTGAGTGTGCCTCGCGCGCGCTGCTGCTGCCGCGGCGCACGCCGGGCAAGCGCTCGCCGTTGTGGCAGCAGCGCCTGCGTGCGGGGCAGCTGCTGGAAATCGCCCGTGGCCACGATGAGTTCCCGATCCTGGTGGAGACTGCGCGCGAGTGCCTGCAGGACGTCTACGACCTTGATGCACTGGATGCGCTGATGCTGCGCGTGCAGGCCGGTCAGGTCCAGGTGGTCGAGGTGGATACGGCCGTGCCATCGCCGTTCGCGGCGAACCTGCTGTTCGGCTATGTCGCCGAGTTCATGTACGAAGCCGATGTACCGCTGGCCGAACGGCGTGCATCGGTGCTGTCGCTCGACAGTGGCCTGCTGGCGGAACTGCTCGGCGAGGTGGATCTGGGCGAACTGCTGGACGATGCCGTGGTGGCCACCGTGGAGCGCGAGCTGCAACGCTTGGATCCGGCCCGCCACGCGCGTGGCAGCGAAGGCGTGGCCGACCTGCTGCGTGAGCTGGGCCCGCTGCCGGCCGTGGAGGTCGCGCAGCGCATCACCGAGCCTGCGCAGGCGGATGCCTGGCTGCAGGCGCTGCATGCGGCGGGTCGTGCAATCCGCGTTCCCGTCGCAGGGGCCCAGCAGTGGGCGGCGGTGGAAGATGCCGCGCGCCTGCGCGATGCCCTGGGCATCATTCCGCCTGCGGACGTGGCCGAGGTATTCCTGGCCCCGGCTCTGGATCCGTTGGGCGATCTGCTTGGCCGCCACACGCGCACCCATGGTCCTTTCAGCAGTGGCAGCGTGGCCGCCCGTTTCGGCCTCGGCGTGGCGGTGGTGGATGCTGCCCTGCACGCGCTGCAGGAACAGGACAGGGTGGTACGCGGCCGGTTCGGACTGGATCGTCGCGCGGCAGGCGAAATCGCAGCGGCAGCTTCACCGCGTGCAGGCCATGACTGGGTGGGCACTGAGGTGCTGCAGCGGCTGCGGCTGCGCTCATTGCAGGCCGCCCGCGAGGCGACCCGCCCGGTACCGGTGCAGGCCTATGTCGGTCTGCTGCTGCAGGGGCAGGGCGTGCTGCCTGGGGGCGCACGCCTGCGTGACAGCGAAGGCGTGCTGCAGGTGATCGAACAACTGGCGGGGCTGCCACTGCCGGCATCGCTGTGGGAACAGCAGGTGCTGCCCGCGCGCGTGCCCGGCTACACGCCTGCGCTGCTGGATGAACTGCTGGCCACCGGCACGGTGCTCTGGGTCGGCCATGGCCGGCTGGGCGACGACGATGGACTGGTGTCGTTGCACCTGCGTGAGCGTGCCGCTGAAACCCTGCCGGTCACACCGGTGCAGGTCGAAGACTCACCGATGCAGCAGGCCATCCTGCAGGTGCTGGCCGACGGCGGTGCGTTCTTCGCCCGGCAACTGGCGATGCAGGTACAGCCGCGACTGGCCGGTGCAGACACGGCGGGTGAGGATTTCCAGACGGCGCTGTGGCAGCTGGCCTGGCGTGGACAGATCAGCAGTGACCTGTGGGCGCCGCTGCGTGCGCTGGGCGGAGCGCGGCCCGCACGGGCGCGGCCGACGCCGGTGTCGCGCCGCCGCCGCGGCTTTGCCTTCGTGCCACTGACGACGGACACCGCAGGACTGGAGCTGGCCAGCAGCACGGGGCCGACGCTGGCGGGACGCTGGTCGCTGCTGCCGCGCGAGCGCGCCAGTGACACCCTGCGCGCGCTGGCGCAGACCGAGGCGCTGCTGGACCGCTACACGGTGGTCACCCGTAGCGCAGCGATGAGCGAAGCCGTGGCCGGTGGATTTCCGGCACTGCGCCCGGTGCTGCGCAGCATGGAGGATGCGGGCCAGCTGCTGCGCGGTCGCTTCGTGGAAGGCATGGGCGGTGCCCAGTTCGCCCAGCGCGACGACATCGACCGCCTGCGTGCCAGCGCCGAGCAGACACGTGGACCTGACGGCTGGGTTGCGCTGTCGGCGCTGGATCCCGCCAATCCGTTCGGCAGCCTGCTGCCGTGGCCCCAGCCCATCGCCGGGCCGCGTCCGGTGCGCCGGGCCGGTGCGATGGTGGTGATCGGCGAAGGCCGCCTGCAGCTGTATCTGCCGCAGGGTGGCCGCCAGCTGACCAGCTGGATCGAAGACAAGGCAGGCGACGTGGCCACGCGTTGGGCAACGGCGGCGCAGGCGCTGGCCGTTGGCCTGCGGCGTGGCCGGCGGCTGTCCTTCACCCTGGAGCGGATCAACGACGAGCCCGTCCATCGCGGGCCCGCCGTCGATGCGCTGCGCGCGGCGGGATTCAGCAATGAACCGCGCGGCCTAGGCTGGAACGGCTGACGTAGAACAGAGCTCGACCGTTCTTGTAGCGCCGAGCCCACGCTCGGCTGCATCTGTAGAGTCGAGCCATGCTCGACTGAGCCGAGCATAGGCTCGGCTCTACAGGACCGTGCAGCCGAGCATGGGCTCGGCTCTACAGGCCCCCCTCAGCCGTGCTCGAAGCGCAGCGGCTGGCCACCCATCGCCGGGTCGCTGGTGGCAGGGCGTCCGTCTTCGGCGCGGCCAGCCAGGCGCAGCTCGCTGTCACCGGCCACCACGTGCAGGTCATACCAGCCGGCGGTCGGCGCGGCGTCCCAGTCCAATGTGGTCTGCGCGCCGGCAGCCAGGCTCAGCGTCTTCTCCGGCATGTGCCCGGCATAGGCGCCGGCATGCACACGCACCGACTGCGTGGCACTGCCGGCATTGCGCAGCTGCAACCGCAGCTGGCCATCGCTCTGTTCAACCCGGGCCTGCAGCACCGGCGCATCGGCAACGCCACGGAAGTGCCGGTGGAAGCCGTTCGAGCCCAGCAGCCACAGGTCGTAGCGGCCCTGCGCATCCAGTGCCCAGCGGTCCTGCAGCGGTGCACCGGGCAGCACCGTGTAGCGGCGCGGCAGGGCGGTCAGCTGCAGGCGGTCGTAGACATGCAGCACGCTGGCTGCACCTTCGCAGGCCAGCTGCAGGGTCACGCCGTCGGCAGCAAGCGCGTCCAGCTGCGCCTGCGGACGATACGGCAATGCACGCGACGGGCGCGTACCCGCTTCCTGGCGCGCCGCCTGCAGGCCCTCGGGCAGCGCTGGCACGGTGCGACCCGGCAAGGCGGCGGCGCGCGCGGCGGTGGCGCTCACATCGGGCAGTCCACGCACGAACGGGCGGGTATCGCGCTGGGCGAAATCGAAGGCATTGGTCAGGTCGCCGCACACCGCGCGGCGCCACGGTGAGATGTCCGGCGCGGCCACGCCGAAGCGGCGTTCGATCAGGCGCAGCACCGAGGTGTGGTCGTACACCTGCGAATCGACCCAGCCGCCCCGGCTCCAGGGCGAGATCACATACAGCGGCACGCGCGGGCCCAGGCCATAGGGGCGGCCGCGAAGTTCGGCAGCGTCGTACTTCTCGTCGCCCGGCGCCGGGTGCTGGTGGTACTCGCCATCGGTGCTGACCGACGAAGCACCCGCCCAGCTGCCATCGGGCCGTGCCGACGGAGGTGCCGGCGGCGGAACGTGATCGAAGAAGCCATCGTTCTCGTCGAACATCAGCAGCAGCGCGGTACGGCTCCACACGTCCGGGTCGGCGGTCAGCGCGTCGAGCACGCGCGCCGTGTAGGCCGCGCCCTGGGCTGGGCTGGAAGGGCCCGGGTGCTCGCTGCCGGCGGCATCGGCGATGATGAAGCTGACCTGCGGCAGGCGGCCATCGATGGCGTCCTGGCGCAGCTGGGCCAGGCCCCGCGTGCTGACCCCGCGCTGGCGCAGCGCATCGTCGTGGCCCGGCGCGCCGCTGTAGGCCTGGCGGAAGGTCTCGAAGCCGGCCAGCGGGTTGTCGGTGAAGTTGTCGGCCATGTCCTGGTAGATCTGCCAGGACACGCCCGCCTGCTGCAGGCGCTCGACATAGCTGGCCCAGCGGTACGACTCCGGATGCCCGCCGTGCTCCGGGAAATTGTCGTGCGAGTTGGCGATCACCGGGCCGCCCGCGCGGGCGAAGGCATCGTTGTGGCCGGTCCACAGGAACACCCGGTTCGGGTTGGTGCCGGCCTGCATGGCGCAGTGGTAGGCATCGCAGATGGTGAACGCTTCGGCCAGGGCGAACTGGAAGGGCAGGTCGGCGCGCTGGAAATAGCCCATCGCGTGGTTCTGCTTGGCCATCGGCCAGTGCCCCATGCGGCCGTGGTCCCAGGCGCGCTGCGCGTCGGGCCAAGTGTGCGGGGTGCCCTCCACGCGCATGTAGCCGAAGTGCGCGGCCGTATCCAGCGGGAACGGCGCGATCGCGCGCTGGCCGCTGGCATCGGGCTGCAGCCACAGGTTGCGCGGGCCGTCCCCGCCGGCCAGTGGCGCGGCGGGGGCGACGAAGCGGTCGCCGAAACCTCGTACGCCCGGCAGGGTGCCGAAGTAGTGGTCGAACGAGCGGTTTTCCTGCATGAACACCACGATGTGCTGCAGGTCCTGCAGGCTGCGCGTCTGCGCGGCCGGGGCGATCGCTGCCGCCCGGGCGATGCTGGGCAGCAGCGGTGCCAGGCCGGCGGCGACGCCGGCCTGCAACAACCGGCGTCGGCCGATATCAGTCACGAATGCCTCACAGATCCACGCGGAAGGAGATGCCGACGGTGCGCGGCGCGCCGATGAAGGCCGCGTTGGCACCGTCCACCCCTGCAAGATAGCGCTTGTCGGTCAGGTTGCTCACCACCAGGTTGGCGCCCATGCCCTTCAGGCGCGGCGACAGGCCCTGCAGGTCGAAGCCGATGTTGGCGTTGAAGATGGTGGCCGAGGGCAGCTTGTTGACGTTGGCCGCGTCCAGGTAGCGGGTGCCGAGGTAGCGGCCGGACAGGCCGAAGTTCCAGTTCTCACCCTGCCAGTCGGCCGACAGCACCAGGATCTGCTCGGGCTGGCCGATCACCTTGGCGCCATCGACGATGCCCAGCTGGGTGTCACGCGCGGCATCGCCGCTGCCCAGGTACTTGGAGCGGTTGTAGGTGTAAGCCGCGTTGACCCGCCAGCCGTTGTCCCAGCCGTAGCCGAAGGCGGCTTCCAGGCCGTTGCTTTCCACGCCGCCGAAGTTCTCGTAGACGCCGTCGGTCTCGCCCAGGTAGTCGATGCCGCTGACGAAACCGGCCGGCAGGTAGACGATGCGGTTGTCGAACTTGATGTTGTACAGGGTGACCGAGGCGGTCAGCGGCCAGCGGCTGATGCGCATGCCCACTTCAATGTTGTCGGCCGTTTCCGGTTCGACGTTGCGGAAGCGCTGCGGGTCGGTTTCGCCGAGCACGCCGGAAGGAATCGCGGCGAAGTTCTGCGAGAAGCCCGCAAACAGTTCCATGCCCTCAACGCCCGGTGCCCAGGTGAAGCCGGTGGACAGCAGCGGATCGGACTTGGAGTCCGAGGTCACGTGCTCGCTGGCACCGATCACGCGGTTGCGCGACTGGTCGACGAAGAACTGCTTGACGCCCACGCGCGCGCTGAACGGGCCGAAGCGGGCCACGTCCTCGACGTAGTACATCTGCTCATCGACCTTGTACTTGTCCTCGAACTGCACCCAGTACGGCTGATGGTCGAAACCGATGTCCTGGCCGACGTTGAGCAGGCGGTGCCAGTCGCGGCGCGCGGAGCGGTCCAGCTTCTCCACCCATAGGCCGCCGCGGATCGTGTTGTCGACGCCGCCGAAGGTCTGCCGCCATTCGACATCGGCGGTCACGCCCATTCGGTCGTTGTCGTAGTGGGTGTGGCGGTAGGACTGCGCACCCAGCACGTTGCCGGCATAGCAGTTGGGGTCGTACTCGGCGCTGAAGCCCACGCGCGGCGTGCAGCCGGCAATCGGCTGGGCGCTGCTGCCATCGGGGTTCACGAAGTAGATCTGGCCCAGGTTGCTGCCACCGTAGACGGTGCTGCCGCCCAGGTACTCGGACTGCGGGCGGCCGGCGCCATCGTTGGTGACGTCGGCCAGGTAGGGCGGCAGCCAGTCGCCGCGGCCCTGCATGCGGTGGCCATAGGCGGCCATGGATGCCTTGAAGCCGTTGCCGCCGTCGAAGGCCGCGCGCAGGTAGCCGAAGGTGTTTTCGCGCAGCGCACGTGAACCGGAACGGTAGTTCTGGTCCAGGTAGGGAATGCCGGTGAGGGTGCCGACCAGGTTGTCGCGGTCCGGGTTGGTGGCGAAGCCCTGCGGCGAAACGCTGGTGTACTCCGGCTCGTCGGCATCGTTGTAGGACAGGTAACCGGTCAGTGTCCAGCGGTCCAGTTCAGTGATGAACTTGCCGGCGATATGGTCGTTGCTGGTCTTGCCGCTGCCATCGATCCAGTCGCTCACGCGGGCCGAGGATGCGCTGACCCAGGCGCGGGTGTGGCCGCCGAGCACGCCGGTGTCGTAGCGCACGTAGTACTTGCGCGCATCGTTGTCACCGGCGCCGACGATGAAGCGCAGGCGGCTGTCATGCAGCGGATCACTGGTGAGGAAGTTGAGCGTGCCACCCAGCGCTTCGTTCGAGCGCGAGGAGATATCGGCCGTGCCCTGGCTGACCTCCACCGTTTCCAGGTCGAGGGTGTCGATGTAGCGGTTGGCCATCGAGCCGCCGCCGTAGCCCGAGCCGCCATTGGGCAGGCCATCGATGGTGGTGCCGATCTGCTGCGTATCGCGGTTGGTGACGAAACCGCGCATGCTGATCTGCGTGCCCCACACCGACGAACCGGTGGCATCGGCTTCGCTGACCACCACGCCCGGCACTTCGTTGAGCGCGCCGTTGACGCTGCTGAGCACGGTCTGCCGGTTCAGCGTTTCGGCGCGCACCGAGGTTTTGGCGTAGCTGGTGGCCTGGCCGATCACCTGCACCTGGTCCAGCGTTCGTGCGTCGGCGCTGCGCGTTTCGGCGGCCTCGCCCTGCGGTGCTTCGGCCAGGGCGTCCAGTGCGGGGGCGATCAGCAGGGCAAGCAGCGAAACACGGGGAAAACGCGCAATCGTTCGCATCGATACCGGACCTCAAGTGGGGGAAGCCCGGGAGTGTCGGCAGGATGAATGACATGGGAGTGACGTTCAGATGCAGGCTTCATGTTGCGTGACGGCCGACACTGTGAACCGCTGCGCTCAGTAACGTGCGTCCTTCGGCTTGGGATCGCGCGGCCAGTCCTTGCCCTTGCCGGCGAAATCCGGCCGGGGTTGATGGATGAAGTAGTCGGCAATGTCCACGGCGTCCTGGTCCGGCAGCACCTGCTGGCCCAGTGGTGGTTCGCGGCTCGCTGCCGGTGACATGTTGTGCTTGATGAAGCTGGCCGCCTTGTACAGGCGCGCCATGCCCGCGCCGATGTTGAAGCTGCGCTCGCCCCACAGCGGCGGGAAGGCGATATCACCGCTGCCGTCGCGGCGGCCCTCCCCGTTGTCGCCATGGCAGGCCGCGCACTGCGCTGCATACAGGGCCTGGCCGCGCGCGCGGTCGGGGGTCAGCGAGGTGTCGATCGGGCCTTCGCTCGGCGCCGCCACACGTGCGCCATCGGGCACGGTCCGGCTGAGCCAGGCCATGTACTCCAGCATGGCGCGCATCTGCGGTGCATCACGTGCCAGCGGCTTGCCGTTCATCGAACGCTGCAGGCAGCCGTTGATGCGTTCGGCCAGGCCGATGTCCTTGCCCGGCCGCGTCATGTAGCGCGGGTAGCTGCCGCCGCCGGTGTTGAGGTAGTGGTTGCCGAAAGGGCGCTTGCCTTCGGCCATGTGGCAGGAATTGCAGTTCAGGTCGTTGCCCACATTGTCCGGCAGCAGGCGGGCGGTTTCGTTGAGCAGGCGGCGGCCGAACATCACCGCATCGGCATTGCCGAGGCTGGCGATCTCCTCGGCGCTGGGCGTGTGGTACTGGCCGACCACGGCGCGCTGCGCATCGAGGATGTCCAGCGTCGGTGCGGCGCTGGCATCCAGCGCGGGATACCGGTACGCGTAAAGCAGCACGCCGGCAGTGACCAGCGCGAGCACGCCGATGGCAACGACGATGGCCGCATGCCTGCGCCTGTGCAGGGTCTTCATGGCGCAGCCTCCTGCGGAACCACGTGCACCGGCTTGTCGCGCACCACCCTGCGCATGCGCGCGATGTCGGCTTCGCTCACCGCGCTGGCCTGGTTGCCCCAGCTGCTGCGGATGAAGGTCAGGATCTGCGCGAGCTGGGCGTTGGGCAGATGCTCGAAGCCGGGCATCGAGAAGGCCATCCGGTCGTGCGGCGTGTGCGGCGTGCGGCCACCGGCCAGGGTGACCTGCACCAGCGAACTCGGGTCATCGGCGAAGACGATGGAGTTGCCGGCCAGGGTAGGGTAGATGCGCGGCATGCCACGGCCATCGGCGCGGTGGCAGGCCTGGCAGTGCTCGGCATAGGCCAGCGAACCCTCCACGCGGTAGTCGCCGTCGCGCAGCGCGGTGGTGGTCGTGTCGGGGCCTGCAATCCACTGCGTGCTGCGGCCGGCGCGCGGCGGCAGCTGCTTCAGGTAACGGGCCATGGCCAGCAGGTCGGCGTCGGTCAGGTACTGGGTGCTGTGTTCCACCACGTCGGCCATGCCGCCGAACGCGGCGGAGCGATCGGTGCGGCCGGTACGCAGGAACTCGACGATCTCGTCCTGGCTCCAGCTGGCCAGGCCGGTGGCTTCGTTGCGCAGGTTCTTCGCATACCAGCCTTCCAGTACCGAACCGGAGAGGAAGCGGCGGCTTTCGTCATCAGCCATGGCGGTTTCCTGGAAGGCCACGCCGCGCGGGGTATGGCAGGCGCCACAGTGCGCCAGGCCCTCCACCAGTTCGGCGCCGCGCTGCTGGCCGGTGTCCAGTGACGGATCGGCAACGAAGCTGCGCGGGCGGGCAAACAGCAGTTGCCACCATGCCAGCGGCCAGCGCATGTTGGCCGGCCAAGGGATCGTGCTGTCGGCGTTGTGCTGGCGCACCGGCTGCACCGCGCCCATGAAGTAGGCATACAGCGCGCGGATCTCGTCGTCGCTGGCGATCACGTAGGAGGCGTAGGGCATGGCCGGATACAGCGGCTGGCCGTCATGGCGGATGCCGCGGCGGACCGCGCGCTCGAAATCGGCATAGTCATAGGCGCCGATGCCGGTGGCCGGGTCCGGCGTGATGTTGGTCGAGTAGAGCGTGCCCATTGGCGTCTGCATGCCCAACCCGCCGGCGAAGGGCCGGCCGCCGGGCGCGGTGTGGCAGGCGGCGCAGTCGGCCGCACGCGACAGGTACTGGCCGCGCGCGATCAAGGCCGGATCGTGGATGTCGACCACGGCAGGCTGGCGCGGCGCGAACCAGTACGGCGTGCTGCGGGCGATGCCCCAGGCCGCACCGACAGCGGCGGCCAGGGCAAGAAGGAGCTTGAGCGAGGTACGCATGGCCGCACTGTCGGCAAACGCGCGGGCCCGTTCATTGATCCGGATCAATGCTTTGTCCGTGAACGACATCCGACGAAGCTGAATCGATCCCGGCTTGTCATCAACCCGTCATCGACCTGCGATAGATGCGCCCGGTCGCGCCCGCTAACCTGCCACGCTGTCGCACTTTTCCCCGATTGCCCATGAAGCGCCCGCTGCTGCTGTTGCTGGCGTGCGCCGGCCTGTGGCTGGCTGCATGCTCCTCCTCGATCACCGCCTCGTCCACCTCGCTCAGCGACCAGCTGATCGCGCCCGGTGGCGTGTCCACGTTGCTGGACCAGCCGCGCATCGCCGCGGCCATCGCCGAGCTGCCCAACCGCCATGGTTTCCTGCCGGGACGCGATGGCGTGCCGATCTTCTGGCGTGCGTTCGACCCGGGCGACTACGGCGCCCGCTACCACTACCTGCCGCAGCGCCATGAGAACGGCCAGCCGCTGGATACCGGGCTGAGCCTCACCGTGCCGCAGCCGTTCCGTGCGCAGGCGCCGCGCGGCACCGTGGTGCTGCTGCACGGGTGGATGATGAACGGTGATTCGATGCTGCCGTGGTCGCTGCAGCTGGCCGAATCGGGCTACCGCGTGGTCACCCTGGACCTGCGCAACCACGGCCAGTCCGGGCATGGGCCGTCCGGCTACGGCACCTACGAATCGGACGACGTGGTCGATGTGATCGGCGAACTGCGCGCGCGTGGCGAAGTGACCGGGCCGCTGTATCTGTTCGGCGTCTCCTACGGCGCGGCCACCGCAGTGTTCACCGCTGACAAGCTGGGCGACCAGGTGGCCGGCGTGGTGGCGATGGAATCGTTCGCCAATGCCGGCGTGGCGATCCGCACGATGATCCCGCACCTGATGGCGCTGCAGCCGCAAGGCCTGAAGGCGCAGGCGGTGGCGTCCTACGCGCGCTGGCGCTACGGCGGCCAGGACATCAACCAGGTGATCGCCGCGGCCAGCCGTCGGATCGATGTGGACCTGGACCAGGTGGACGTGGCCCGCGCGCTGGCCGATACCCGCGCCTGCGTGCTGCTGCTGCACGGCCAGGGCGACCAGCACATTCCGGTCAGCCAGGGCCGCGAACTGGCCCTGGCCAACCCGCGCGCGCACTACATCGAGATGCGCGGCGAAGACCACATCACCCTGCCGCTGCGCCTGGACCTGCTGGCCGGCGTGGTCGACGACTGGATGGCGCAGGACGAACACCACCCGCGCGCAACCTGCCCGGCACCGCAGCTGCCTGCCCAGGCCGAGTGGCTGGTGCGCGACACTGCTGCCGCTGCGCTCAGCCGCAGCTGATCTTCTTCTTCCTGTTTACGGCAGGCGGCGGGCGAGGGTGCGGGCCGAGGCGGCGACGCCGAGCAGCAGCGCGGCCACGCACAGGAAGGCGAAGCCGAGCGTGGTGAGATGGGCCAGCCCGCCGATGGCCGCCGGGCCGGCGAGGATGCCAGCGTAGCCCAGCGTGGTCACTGCAGTGATGGCGATGCTTTCGGGCATCGCGCGCTGCTGGCCGGCCATCGAGAACAGCGCCGGCACGATGTTGGCGCAGCCCAGGCCGACCATCACGTAGCCAACCAGTGCCACGGCGAAGGAGGGCACCAGGGTGGCCAGGGCGAAGCCGGTGGCCGCGGTGATGCCACCAATGACGATCGTGGGCGTGCGGCCGAGGCGCTCGACGATGCCATCGCCGAACAGGCGCATCGCGGTCATCGCCAGGGTGAATACCGCGAAGCCGGCACCGGCCTGGTCACGCGGCACCTGCCGCACGTCGGCCAGGAACACCGCGCTCCAGTCGAGCATCGAGCCTTCGGCCAGGAACACGATGAAGGCCAGCACGCTGATGAACAGCACCACGCCATGCGGAATGGCCAGCATCGGGCCGTCATGGGCGATGCGCTGCGCGCGCCAGTGCGGTGCCGCCAGCAGCGCCACCACCAGCAGTGCGGCCACCGACAGCAGGGCCGCCATCCACAGCGGCGTGCCCAGCAACAGCAGGCCGGTCATGCAGCCAGCACCGACGAAGCCGCCGATGCTGTAGAACGCGTGGAAGCCGGACATCATCGCGCGGCCGGCATCGCGTTCGACCGCGACCGCCTGCATGTTCATCGTGCAGTCCATGGCGCCGACACCAGCACCGAACAGGAACAGCGCCGCGCCCAGTGCCAACGGCGAGGGAGCGAGCGACAGCAACGGCAGCGCCAGCAGGATCAACGCGGTGGTGATGACCATCAGGCGGCGGCAGCCTAGGCGTCCGCTCAACGCGCCGGCCAGCGGCATGGCCAGCAGCGAGCCGAGGCCCAGGCAGAGCAGCACGGCGCCCAGGCTGGCATCGGACAGCCCGGCCTTGGCCTTGGCATAGGGCACCATCGGCGCCCAGGCAGCGGTGGCAAAGCCGGGAATGAGGAAGGCGGCGCGGGTGGCGTGCTGCTGGGCACGCGGGGAAGAAGGCGTCATGCGCAGGAAAGGCTCCGGAGAATCCCTGCCATGAAAACGTTTGCAGTTGGCGTGGGCAAGTGCCATTCGTGTCATCCCGCTGCGAATACGAATGCAGCGTCGCTCGTCGCACATGCAGAGGCCCGCGATACCGGTGGGCATCGCGGGCCTCGCTGCTTGCTACGGCGCAGCGCTTACAGCGGCAGGTCGAACACCAGCACTTCCGCGTCGTTGCCGTTCTCCAGGGTCAGCTGTGCTTCGTCGCTGACCTGCAGTGCATCGCCGGCATCGAGGGTGATGCCGTTGACCTGCAGCTGGCCACGGGCGACCTGCACGTAGGCGCCACGACCGTTGCCGAGGGCGTGGTGCAGCTTCTGGCTGCCATCGAGGATGGTGGCGTAGATGCGGGCATCCTGCTGGATGCGCAGCGAACCGTCGGCTCCATCCGGCGAGGCGATCAGGCGCAGCTGGCCGCGCTTGGTCTCCGGCGCGAAGTGGGTCTCGCGGTAGGAGGGTTCGATGTTCTCGCTGTCCGGGAAGACCCAGATCTGCAGGAAATGCACCGGATCGGTGGCCGAATGGTTGAACTCGCTGTGGCTGACGCCGCTGCCGGCGCTCATCACCTGCACGTCGCCGTAGCGCAGCACCGAACCGGTGCCCATCGAGTCCTTGTGCTCCAGCGCGCCGCCCAGCACGTAGGAAATGATTTCCATGTTGCTGTGGCTGTGGGTGCCGAAGCCCTGGCCGCCGATGACCTTGTCTTCGTTGATGACGCGCAGCGGGCCGAAGCTGACGTAGCGCGGATCGTAGTAGCCGGCGAAGGAGAAGGTGTGGCGGGAAGACAGCCAGCCATGCTCGGCCAGGCCACGGGTAGCGCTCTTGCGGATCTGCAGCATGATGATTTCTCCTTGTTCGATGGTTTCGATGGGGCGGGGTGGGCCGGTGGCCGCTGTGTTTCCCCGTTGGAGAGAAGTATCCGCTTGCACCCCGGGTTTGAAAAACGGATAGTTTTGACAGCCATCATCGAAAATTTCGAATGCTCAAACTCAGCCTCGATGCCCTGCAGATCCTGGATGCCATCGACCGCCGCGGCTCGTTTGCCGCCGCCGGCAAGGCCCTGCACAAGGTGCCCTCGACCATCTCCTACACCGTGGCCAAGCTGGAGGAGGACCTGGGCGTGCAGCTGTTCGACCGGGTCGGCCCCCGCGCCGAGTTGACCGAGGCCGGTCGCGCCCTGCTGGACGAGGGTCGCCACCTGCTGCGCGCTGCCCGCGAGCTGGAGCTGCGGGTGCGCCGGGTGGCCTCCGGCTGGGAGGCCGAACTGAGTCTGGCGGTGGATTCGATGTTCCCGACCTGGCTGCTGGGCCCGGACATTGCCGCGTTCCGTGGCATTGAAGCGCCGACGCGCCTGCGTCTGTTCGGCGAAGCGCTGTCGGGCACCTGGGAGGCGCTGCTGGACCGTCGCGCCGACCTGTTGGTGGCTGCAGCGGGCGAGGGGCCCAGTGGTGGCGGTTACGTGGTGGAGCCGCTGGGCAGCGTTGATTTCGTATTCGCGGTGGCGCCGGATCATCCGCTGGCGCAGGTGACGGGTGTGCTGGGCCGCGAACAGCTGGCCGAGCACTGCGCCATCGCGGTCTCCGATTCCGCGCGCCGCCTGCTGCCACGCACGGTGGGCCTGTTGATGGGCCAGGAGATGCTGACCGTGCCGGACATGGCCAGCAAGCTGAAGCTGCAGTGCGAGGGTGTTGGATTCGGTTTCCTGCCCGAGCCCTGCGCGCGTGCAGCGGTGGCGCGTGGCCAGTTGGTGATCCGCGAGGTGGAGGAGCCGAAGCCGGAGGAGACGTTCTGGCTTGCGTGGCGCACGGGTGAGGATGGTGCGGCATTGCGCTGGTGGCGCGAGCGGTTGCGCAGGCCGGAGCTGCTGGCGCAGTGGTGGCAGGCGATGGCGGCGTAGGGGTTTTCTTTTGCAGGGCTGCGCCCTGCACCTGCCGAAGCAACAGCAACAGCTGGTTATCCGTGGGTTGGCGGGGTGGGTCCGGTTGAGGGGGACGCCGTGAACCCATCCATGAAGTGACCCCCTCAACCGGACCCACCCCGCCTTCGACAGTTTTTCGCGATCTGTCGGAACAACGTTCTGCTCTGGTGGGGGGGGGGGGGGGGGGGGGGGGGGGGGGGGGGGGGGGGGGGGGGG